>CACZYK010000003.1 GCA_902785295.1 uncultured Clostridium sp. | reverse complement strand
TCAATTTTTATAAAGTTAATATGGATACATTTAAAAGTTCTGCAAATTCTTTAGGTTTATAATTTTTTCTCAAATATAATCACCTCAGATATATTATATTATATTTGATTATATTTGAGTATGTTTTTGATAATTATATAAATCCTCCTTTCTAAAAAATTATTTAAAGAAAGATAGAAAAAAAAGGCAAGCACTGCCCTTTTTTATTTATCTATTTCTTAATTGATTATTGTTGTTCATTTTCTGCTTCTTTTTCTAATAAGGCATCTTTTCTTGAAAGATTTATTCTTCCTTGATTATCTATCTCAGTAACCTTAACTAATATTTCATCACCTACTGAAACAACATCTTCTACCTTGTTTACTCTGTTTTTATCAAGCTTTGAAATATGAACTAAGCCTTCTTTATTTGGAAGTACTTCTACAAAAGCGCCAAAAGTAGTTATTTTTGTTACCTTTCCCAAGTATACTTCTCCTACTTTTACTTCCTTAGTTAATCCTTCAATTATCTTTATAGCGTTCTTTACTCCTTTATGGTCTTCTGAAGAAACAAATACTGTTCCATCTTCCTTTATATCTATCTTAACACCAGTTTCAGCTATTATTTTATTAATAACCTTTCCACCTGCTCCTATAACATCTTTTATTTTTTCTGGGTCTATATTAATTACAGATGTTTTTGGTGCATATATTGATACATCTTTTCTTGGCTCTGGAATACAGTCTGCAATTTTACCTAAAATCATTACTCTTGCTTTTCTAGCATCTCTTATAGCATTTTCAATTATGCTAAAGCTCATACCCTTAATTTTTGTATCAACTTGTATAGATGTTATTCCTTCTACAGTTCCTGCAACCTTAAAGTCCATATCTCCAAAGAAATCTTCTATTCCTTGAATATCTGTTAAAACTGCTTCTTCTTTTAAATCTGGAGATGTTATAAGTCCCATAGCTATACCTGCAGCTGGTCTTTTTATTGGAACACCTGCATCTAGTAATGCTAAAGTTGAACCACAAACTGATGCTTGAGATGTTGAACCATTAGAGCTTAAAACTTCAGATACTAATCTAATTGTATATGGGAATTCTTCTTCTGAAGGTATAAGAGGTTCTAATGCTCTTTCTGCTAAAGCACCATGACCTATTTCTCTTCTTCCTGGTCCTCTTAAAGGTTTAACTTCCCCAACGCTATATCCTGGGAAATTATAATGATGCATATATCTTTTTGTATCATCTTCTATTCCATCTAATATTTGAATATCTCCAATTGAACCTAAAGTAGCAACAGTCATTACTTGAGTTAAACCTCTTGTAAATAAACCTGTTCCATGAGTTCTTGGAAGAATTCCTACTTCACAGCTTATTGGTCTTACTTCATCAAAAGCTCTTCCATCTGGTCTTCTCTTTTCATTAAGAAGCATATTTCTTACTACTTCTTTTTGCATAGCGTAAAGAACTTCTTTTATATCTCCAAGCTTATCTGCATATTTTTCTCCAAATTCTTCATTAACCTTTTCATTAACCTTATCTATAGCTGCGTTTCTTTCATCTTTATCAGTTATGTACATAGCTTCTTTAACCATATCAGATGCAAAAGCTCTTAAATCTTTTTCTACTTCTTCTGATGGATGATAAAGTTCTGGAACATCTTTTACTTTTCCCATCTTTTCCATAGCTTCTTCTTGGAATTTAACTATTGGTTGGCAAGCTTCAAATCCAAATTTAATAGCTTCTATCATTTTATCTTCTGAGATTTCATCTCCACCTGCTTCAATCATCATAACTCTGTCTTTTGTAGAACATACAGTTAAAGCAAGCTTTGATTTTTCTCTTTCTTCTGCGTTTGGATTAATAACAAGCTCCCCATCAACTAATCCTACTTGAACAGCTCCTACTGGAGTTGTAAAAGGTATGCTTGATAAACATAATGCAGTTGATGCAGCATTAATTGCTAATATTTCAGGTAAATTGTCTTTTTCAACTGAAACTACAGTACAAATTACTTGAACATCATTTCTATATCCCTTTGGAAATAGTGGTCTTAAACTTCTATCTATAGCTCTTCCCTTTAAAATTGCCCCATCTGTAGGTTTTCCTTCTCTTTTTATAAACCCACCTGGAATTTTTCCTACTGAATATAATCTTTCTTCATATTCCACACTTAAAGGGAAAAAATCTATACCTTCTCTTGGTTGCTCTGAAGCATTAACATTTGTTAATATTACAGTATCTCCATAGCTCATGAAAATAGCAGCATTTGATAACATTCCAATCTTACCAAATTCTACTTTCATCTCTCTTCCTGCAACCATTGTACTTAATACATTGCTCATTACAAGACCTCCTCGATCTATATATAGTATTTCTTATTATATTATCTTAAAAAATAGAGCGGATTTTGTCCGCTCTAAAAAGATTACTTTCTTAAACCTAATTTTTTAACAATTGCTCTGTATCTTTCGATATCTTGTTCCTTTAAGTAATTTAAAAGTCCTCTTCTTTGTCCAACCATCATTAAAAGACCTCTTCTTGAGTGGTGATCTTTCTTGTGAACTTTGAAGTGTTCAGTTAAATGTGTTATTCTTTCAGTTAATAACGCTATTTGAACTTCTGGAGAACCTGTATCTCCTTCTCCTCTTCCAAATTCTTTGATGATTTCTAATTTTCTTGCCTTATCCATGCTTTTAAGCACCTCCATATAATAATCGCCTTAGTTCCAAGTAGGAAGATGGCCTCCTTCCAACATAGCACTAGGTTCCTTAAGTATTATATCAAAACATAATAATGTTGTAAATAATTTTATTCTATTGCCCACATATTTTCTTTTGATGCTATTTGAGCATCTAACTTCAATTGATTTTTAAGATTTTCTATAGAAGCAAATTTTTTTTCTTCCCTGAGAAATTTTATAAAATAAACATATATTTCTTCATCATATATATCTTTATCAAAATCTAATATAAAGGTTTCTAAGGTTATTTTTTCACCATTTACAGTTGGATTGTTACCTATAGAAGTAATACCTTTATATATTTTATTATTCCACAAAACATTAGTATAATATACACCTATTTTAGGAAGAATTATATCTTTTGAAAAATTTAAATTTGCTGTTGGAAATCCTATTGTTCTTCCAAGCTGTTTTCCATGAACAACTTCTCCTCTTATGAAAAATGGTCTTGTTAACATCTCATTTGCTTCATTAAGTGCACCTCTTATAAGTGCTTGCCTAATTTTTGTACTACTTATAGCTTCTTCATTGTATACACAAGGTTCCATAACATATAATTCATAGTTATAAGTTTTAGATAATTTTTTTAAAAGATTAACATCTCCTGAATTTTTATATCCAAATTTATAATTAAATCCTACTACTATTCCCTTTACATTAAACTTTTCACATAGATATTTTATAAATTGTTCTGGAGAAAATTTCATAAATTCTTTATTAAATTCTTCAAAATATACTAAATCAATATTTTCTCTTTTTAAAATTTCTTTCTTACTTTTATTATCAAGAAGTAATTTTGGATTATCAATTGATTGTATAAATTTTCTAGGATGATTTCTAAAAGTATATACTACACTTATTCCATTTACCTTTTTAGCTAGTTCTACAGTTTTCTTTATTAAAGATAAATGTCCTTTATGAAGTCCATCAAAACTTCCAAGGGCAACATAACTATATGTATCATTATTCATTTTCTTTATCTCCTACCCAATCAATAACTTTTCCATTTTGAATCCTTCTTTATTCTTTCTTCCAAGTCCTAAAAATTTTTTATTCTCATCATAAACCTTATAAAGAATATCATTTTCTACAATATTCTTTGTAAATCTTTTGTCTGCTACTCTTACTCCATTTATAATAAGTTTATCATATCCTTTTGTTAAATATATTTCAGGATAATTTTTTAAAGCTTCTTCTATTGAAATAAGATGCTCTTTAATATTTTCCTTATTTAAATCATCAATATTAATACTATCATCTTCACTGAAAAATGAAGTTTTAAATCTTTTAAGTTCTGTCATAGTAGCAAAAACATTAAGCTTTTCTCCAATATCATAGCATAAGCTTCTTATATATGTTCCTTTAGAACAGGTAACATCCATTGAAACATAAGGTAATTCAATATTTATATTTTCTATATTGTATATTTTAATATTTCTTCCTTCTCTTTCAATTTCAATTCCTTTTCTTGCTAAATCATATAATCTTACACCATTTTTCTTTAAGGCAGAAAACATTGGAGGAACTTGTGAGTATTCTCCTTTAAAAGAATTAATAGCTTCTTCTACTTCTTTTTCTGTTAAAGATGAAGTATCTCTTTCTTCTATTACTTCTCCTTCTAAGTCATAAGTTGTTGTTTTGATTCCAAGCTTAAATTTTACTCTATATCCTTTTTCAGAATCCATTATATAATCTATTATCTTAGTTGCTTTTCCAATACAAACAGGAAGTACACCTTCCGCTTCTGGGTCAAGTGTACCTGTATGACCAACCTTTTTTTCTCCTGCTATTTTTCTAACTCTACTTACAACATCAAAAGAAGTCATACCTTTATTTTTAAAAATATTAAGAACTCCATTCATGGCTACATCTCTTTTTCTATTTCTTTAATTATTTTATATTTTGCTTCATCTAATGAAGTATGCATAAGTTTAAGACCTGATGCTTTTACATGTCCGCCTCCACCTAAAGCTTCTGCTACTCTTCTTACATCATAATCAGCTTTTGAACGTAAGCTTGCTTTTACTCCATCTTCAACTTCTTTTGTAACAACAGCTACCTCTACACCTTCTATTCCTAAAGCAATTGAAATAATATCACTAGTATCAAGATTTCCTAAAGCTACACTATCTAATAATTCTTTAGATAATTCTATAAATGATACTTTATTGTTAACTAAAAGTTCAAGTTTGCTTAAAGCATAGCCCATAAGCTTTACTTTTTCATAAGGCTTATTGTCAAAAAGGTCATCATATATTTTTGTATTATTTACACCACATTCAATTAACTCTCCTGCTATTGTATGAGTTCTCTTTGTAACATTAGAATGTCTAAAGCAACCTGTATCTGTAACAATACCTGTAAAAATACATGTTCCTATTCTTTGAAATATTTCTTCCTTACTATCAAAATTATATCCTAATTCTTTAAGAAGAAGATAAACTATCTCTGCTGTTGCTGCTGACTTTGGTTCTATATGATTAATAACACCATACATATCGTTTGTCACATGATGGTCTATATTAATTAAAGTTCCACAAAAATCATCTACTTTTGCACATATTCTATCCATATTTCCACAATCTAGTACAATAACCAAATCAGTATCATATGTTGTTCTTGGCATATCTCCATCAATTTCTTCTGAACCTGGTAAAAATGCAAGATTATCTGGAACAACTTCCTTAGAAAGTATATACACATCCTTTCCTAATTCTTTTAATCCATTATAAAGAGCTAGTGTACTTCCAATTGCATCACCGTCTGGTGATGCATGGAAAGCTATTCCTATTTTATTAGATTCTAATATAACCTTTGAAATATCTTTTAATGACATATTACTTACCTCTTGTTTTTTCTATTAAACTATCAATATGCATTCCATAGTCAATAGAATCATCTAATTCAAATATAATTTGAGGAGTATATCTAAGATTAATTCTATGACCAATTTCTTTTCTTACAAATCCTTCTGCACTCTTTAAAGCTTCTAAATTTGTATTTTTCTCCTCTTCATTTTTTGCAAATATACTTACATATACTTTTGCATATCTTAAATCCTTAGTAACCTTAACAGCAGTTACTGAAATCATTGCTGTAAGTCTAGGGTCTTTTATATCATCACGAATTAAATTACTTATTTCTTTTTTAACCTCTTCGTTAATTCTGCCACCTCTATAATTAGGCATTTAAATCACCTCTTTAATTAAAGCTCTTTTCTTATAATTGCTTCCATTTTAAATGCTTCTATGATGTCTCCTACTTTAATATCGTTAAATCTATCAACACTTAAACCACATTCATAGCCTGATGCAACTTCTTTTACATCATCTTTAAATCTCTTTAATGATGCAAGAACTCCTTCAAATACAACTACCCCTTCTCTTATGATTCTAACTTCTGAATTTCTTACAATTTTTCCATCTAAAACATAACATCCTGCAATAGTTCCTACATTTGAAATCTTGTAAGTTTCTCTTATTTCAGCTTTACCTAAGATAACTTCTCTATATTCTGGTTCAAGCATACCTATCATAGCAGATTTTACATCTTCAATTGCATCATAAATAATTCTATAAGTCTTTATTTCTACTTCTTCTTTTTCTGCTAAAGCTGAAGCATTACCATCTGGTCTTACATTAAATCCTATAATTATTGCATTTGAAGCTGTAGCTAAAGTAACATCTGTTTCAGTTATAGCACCTACTCCACCATGAATAACTCTTACCTTAACATCATCTGTTGATAATTTTTCAAGAGATTGCTTTATAGCTTCTACAGAACCTTGAACATCTGCTTTAACTATTATTGCAAGTTCTTTAACCTTTCCTTCTCTAATTTGATTATATAAATCCTCTAAAGAAACTCTATGGTTAGAATTTAATGTTTCAATCTTTAATTTTTCTTTTCTCTTTTCTGCCATGTCTCTAGCCGTCTTTTCATCTTTTACTTCATTAAATCTATCTCCAGCTGCTGGTACTTCTGAAAGACCTAATATCTCTACTGGCATTGAAGGTCCTGCTGATTTTATTTTCTTTCCATCATCATTAAACATAGCTCTTATTCTTCCATAAGTGCTTCCTACTAATATAGAATCTCCTACTGATAAAGTACCACTTTGAACAAGTAATGATGCTACTGCTCCTCTTCCCTTATCAAGCTTAGCTTCTATTACTGTACCCATAGCTTTTCTATTTGGATTAGCCTTAAGTTCAAGCATTTCTGCTGTTAAAAGAACCATTTCTAACAATTGGTCTAAGTTAATACCTTTTTTAGCTGAAACTGGCACACATATAGTATCTCCACCCCAGTCTTCTGAAACTAAACCATACTCTGTTAATTCTTGCTTAACTTTATCAATATTTGCTCCTGGCTTATCTATTTTATTAATAGCTACAACTATAGGAACATTAGCTGCTTTACAGTGACTTATAGCTTCTTTAGTTTGAGGCATTATTCCGTCATCAGCTGCTACTACTAGTATAACTATATCTGTAATTTGTGCTCCTCTAGCTCTCATAGCTGTAAAAGCTTCATGTCCTGGAGTATCTAAAAATGTTATCTTTTCTCCATTTATAGTTACTGTATAAGCACCTATATGTTGAGTTATTCCTCCTGCTTCACTATCAATAACTTTTGTTTTTCTTATAGCATCTAAAAGAGAAGTCTTACCATGGTCAACGTGTCCCATAACTGTTACTATTGGAGGTCTCTTAACTAAGTTTTCATCATCTTCCTCTTCAACATTTAATGTTTCAAGCTCTGATGATTCTTCTTTCTTTTCACACATTATTTCATATTTTTCACATAACTTTTCAGCTGTATTATAATCTATTTCTTGGTTTACAGCTGCCATAATTCCTAAGAACATAAGATTTTTAATAACATCTGCATATGGTTTTTTTAGCATATCTGCTAATTCTTTAACAGTAATTGTTTCTCCAATTTCTAGTATTGTATTTTCTGCAAATTCCTGTTCTGCTTTAGCTTTTTCTGCTGCTATTTGCTTTTTAGTCTTCTTTTTCTTTTTGTTTCCTTTATTAACTTCTTCTGATAAAATATCTTCATATTCATCTACAATACTTTTCTTTTTATCATCATTATCATCTTTTAGCTCTTCAGTATCTACACCAGTTAAAAATTCCTTTATTAACTCTGCATCTTCATCTTCAATAACACTCATATGATTTTTTACTTCTACATTAAACTCCTCCATTAACATTTCTATCAATTTTTTTGAGCTAATGTTTAATTCTTTTGCTAATTCATATACTCTTATTTTTGACATAAAGTCACCCCCGATTATTTTACTTCATATATTCTTCCTCCTCATAAAGAGATAATAATTTTTCAGCCATATTTTTATTTTTTACTGCTAAAATCATAACTTCAGGTCTTCCAATGGATTCCCCTAATTCCTCCTTTGAGAAATCTTCAATATATGGGATTTTATTTTCTAAACAATGATTTATAAATTTTTTTCTTGAGTTTTCAGAGGCATCAGGTGATAAAATAAAAAGAGATATTTCTCTTTTATTTCTCTCCTCATTACATTTACTGTAACCCTCAATTAAATTTCCTGATCTTTTTATTAAGCCTAAAAAATTAAAAAACTTATTCATTTTCAATTTCTTCCTTAAGTCTATTATAAACTTCTTCACTTATTGCAACGTCTAAATTTCGGCTTAATCTTTTTGCTTTAAAAGCCTTTTCTAAACATTCTTTATTTCTGCAAACATAAGCTCCTCTTCCAGCAGATTTTCCTTTAAGGTCTACAGAAACCTCTCCTTCTGGACTTTTTACTACCCTTATAAGTTCTTTTTTAGGCTTCATTTCCATACATCCAGTACACATTCTTAGTGGTATCTTCTTTGTCTTCATAATAAAAACACCCCTTTATTCTGTAACAGTGCTCATTTCTTCTAAATTATTTTCTTCAGCTTCTTCTAAATTATTCTCTTTTTCTGCTTGTGATTTACTTTTTATATCTATTTTCCAGTTAGTTAATTTTGCAGCTAATCTTACATTTTGACCTTCTTTACCTATTGCTAAAGAAAGTTGATTATCATCAACTACAACCTTTGCTGATTTACTTTCTTCATCTACATCAACACTTAAAACTTTTGCTGGACTTAAAGAATTAGATATAAATTCTTTAGGGTCTTTACTCCATTTTATAATGTCTATTTTTTCATTTTTTAATTCATTTACTATGTTTTGTACCCTTGCACCCTTTGCTCCAACACATGCACCCATAGCATCTACAGATTCATCATTTGAGTAAACTGCTATTTTGCTTCTTGAACCTGGTTCTCTTGATATGCTCTTTATTTCAACTGTTCCATCAAATATTTCTGGTACTTCTAATTCAAATAATCTTTTTACAAGTCCTGGATGAGTTCTTGAAACATGAACTTGAGGACCTTTTGAGCCTTCTTTTACTTCTACTATATAAAGCTTAAGCTTTGAATTGAAAGGATATTCTTCTCCTGAAATTTGTTCCTTTTCAGTTATTACACCTTCTATTTTTCCAAGATTAACAAAAACCATTCCCTTATCTTTTCTTAAAACAGTTCCTGTTATAATATCAAATTCTTTTTCTTTGTACTCTTTATATATTATACTTCTTTCTGCTTCCTTTATTCTTTGAGTTACCACTTGCTTTGCTAATTGTGCAGCTACTCTTCCAAAGTTCTTTGGAGTTACCTCAATTTCAACTATGTCATCTTCTTCATATCTCTTGCTTATAGCTTTTGCATCTTCTAAAGAGATTTCAGTTACTTCATCATAAACTTCTTCACATACAACTTTTTGAGCATATACATGAATTTCTCCTGTTTCTCTATCTATACTTACTCTAACATTTTGAGCAGCTGTAACATTATTTGCATAGTTTTTCTTATATGCTGCTACCATAGCATCCTCAATTGTTGTAAATATTAAATCCTCACTTATACCCTTATCCTTAACTATTTCTTTTAGAGCAGTTATAAACTCTTCATTCATTTTTTTATCCTCCTTGCTAAATTTCCCCTTCTAGATTTGCTGCTTTTATTTTTGATTTAGGAATAGTTATTGCCTTTTCATCATCTTCAACAATTATATTTTCCTCATTTACTTCTTTAAGCAGTCCTTTTATATTTTTCTTTCCTTCAATGTTACCATTAAGCTTTACTAAAACTTCTCTTCCTACAAACTTCTTAAAATGTTCATCCTTAAATAATCTTCTATTAAGTCCTGGTGATGATACTTCTAGATAATATGCCTTATCTATTGGATCTTCAACATCTAAAACATCACTTACTCTTCTAGATAATGCTTCACAGTCTGTAATAGAGATGCCTTCTTCTTTATCAATATATATTCTTAAATAAAATTCATTATTTTCTTTTACAAACTCAATATGATATACTTCATAATTTAATTCATCTGCAATTGGTTTAACTAAAGTTTCAATCTTTTCAATTAAAGCATTATTATTCATAACTTCAAAACCTCCCTTTCAATATTCAATTTTCATTGTAAGATAAATTTTAACTATACAAAAACGCAACTATTTTTATAAATGAGTTGCGCCACAAAACAAAGAGTGGGCATTTATTCCCCACTCATATTTTTAACTATTGCTGTTAATCTTACGCATATAGTTTAACATATATTTTTAGATAATACAAGAATTATTTAGAATAATGATAATTGATTGGTTTCAGACATTCCTTCTAAACATCCATGATTAGTTAATGTTTCTATAACTGTCTTTGATACTTTTGACCTCATTCTTAAATCTTCTTTAGAAATAAATTCTCCATCTTTTCTTGCTTGAACTATTGCTTTTGCTGCATTGTCTCCAACTCCTTGAAGAGAATTTAAAGGTGGTCTTAAATATATTTCATCTTCTATTGTAAATTTTACTGCTTCTGATTTATATAAATCAACTTTTTTAAATTTAAGTCCTCTCTTGCACATTTCAAAGGCTAATTCAAGAACAGTTATTAATCCCTTATCCTTTACACTTGCTGAATTTCCTAAATCATATAACTCATGAAGCTTTTGATGTATTGCAGATTCTCCTTTGCATACTATATCTGCATCAAAATCATCTGCTCTTACTGTAAAATATGTAGCATAATATGCTGCAGGGTAATGTACCTTAAAATATGCTATTCTTACAGCCATCATTACATAGGCTACTGCATGCCCTTTAGGGAACATGTATTTTATCTTTTTACAAGATTCTATATACCACTCTGGTACATTATTTTCTCTCATTATTTTTTCATGGTCCTCAGATAATCCTTTACCTTTTCTTACCTTTTCCATTATAGAGAATGAAGTTTTTGGTGGCACTCCTTTATACATAAGATAAACCATTATATCGTCTCTTGTTGCAATACATTCTTGAAGAGTTGTATATCCTTCTTTTATATAATATTGTGCATTGTTAAGCCACACATCAGTACCATGAGAAAGTCCAGATATTCTTACTAAGTCTGCAAAACTTTTTGGCTTAGTATCTACAAGCATTCCTCTAACAAATTTTGTTCCAAATTCAGGTAGCCCATAACTTCCAACTGGACACTCTAATTCTTCTGCTGTAACTCCTAAAGCGTTTGGTGAAGTAAATAAAGATATTACATCTGGGTCATTTAATGGTATTGTTTTTGGGTCTATTCCTGTTAAATCTTGAAGCATTCTTATTACTGTAGGGTCATCATGACCAAGTATATCAAGCTTTAAAAGTCTTCCTGATATTGAGTGATAATCAAAATGTGTTGTTACTACATCTGAATCATTATCATCTGCTGGATGTTGTATTGGAGTAAAGTTATATATATCTGTATAAGTAGGAACAACCATAATTCCACCAGGATGCTGTCCACTTGTTCTTTTTATTCCAGTGCATCCTATTGTAAGTCTTTCAATTTCAGCACTAGATGCTCTTATTCCTCTTTCTTCTAAATATTTTTTTACATATCCATAAGCTGTTTTTTCTGCAACTGTTCCTATTGTTCCTGCCTTAAATACATACCCTTCACCAAATAAAACTTCTGTGTATTTATGAATATCTCCTTGGTTATCTCCTGAGAAATTAAGGTCTATATCAGGTTCTTTGTCTCCTTCAAAACCTAAGAAAGTTTCAAAAGGAATATCATGACCATCAGCTCTATATTTTGTGCCACATTTTGGGCATAGCTTATCTGGAAGGTCTGCTCCTGAGCTTACTGAACCATCTAAGAAAAACTCTGAATTTTTACAATTTGGACATACATAATGTGGTGGAAGCCCATTAACTTCTGTAATATCTGACATTGTTGCAGCAAATGAAGAACCAACAGAACCTCTTGAACCAACTAAGTATCCATCAGATAAAGACTTTGCCACAAGCTTTTGTGCTATAAGATAAAGTACTGCATATCCATTACTTATAATTGAATTAAGTTCTTTATCAAGCCTTTTTTCTACTACCTCTGGAAGAGGGTCTCCATATATAGAATGTACTTTGTCCATAGCCATATTTTTAATGTCCTCTTCTGCTCCCTCGATTTTAGGAGGATATGTTTCATCTGGAATAGGCTTTATCTTATCACATTCATCTGCAATTTTATTAGTATTTGTAACAACTACCTCCATTGCTACATCTTCTCCTAAGTAGGAAAATTCCTCAAGCATTTCTTCTGTTGTCTTTAAATATAAAGGAGGTTGATTATCTGCATCTTTAAAGCCTTTTCCTGCCATTATAATCTTTCTAAAAGCTGAATCCTCTGGCTCTAAAAAGTGAACATCTCCTGTTGCTACAGTAAGTTTTCCACATTCTTTTCCTAAGTCATAAATCTTTCTATTTATTTCTTTTATCTCATTTTCATCCTTTACAGAGCCTTTTTCTATTAAGAATTCATTATTTCCTACTGGTTGAATTTCTAAATAGTCATAAAAATTTATTATTTCTTTTAATTCCTCATCAGTTCTTCCATCTAATATAGCTCTATAAAGTTCTCCTGCTTCACAAGCAGAGCCAATTATAAGACCATCTCTTAATTCTTGAAGCCTGCTTTTTGGTATCCTTGGAACCTTAAAGAAATTATTTAAATGTGCTTCTGAAACAAGCTTATATAAATTTCTCAATCCTTCTTGAGTTTTTGTTAATATGATTATGTGATAGCTAGGTTGCTTTTTTATATCTATATTAGCTAAAAATTCTTCATTTAATTCTTTTAATGTATTTATATTTTTTTCTTCCTTTATTTTTTCAAAGCATTTTAAAAGTATATCTCCTGTACATTTTGCATCATCTACTGCTCTATGATGATTTTCTAAACTTACCCCTAAATGCTTTGCTACAATATTTAGCTTTACTTTTTTAAGTTCTGGATATAAATATCTTGAAAGTGGGACTGTATCTAAAACAGGATAATCAAATTCTTTTCCAATATCTCTTGCATTTTTTTTAATAAATCCTACATCAAAGCCTGCATTATGAGCTACTATAACACTATCTTTACAAAACTCTAAAAATTTTGGAAGAATTTTTTCTATGGTTTCAGCATTTTCTACCATTTCATCTGTAATACTTGTAAGTTCAGTAATATTATATGGTATTCTCATTTCAGGATTTACAAATTCACTAAACCTATCTACAATAGAGCCTTCTTTTATTTTTACTGCTCCAATTTCAATTATCTTATCATTTTTTGAAGAAAATCCTGTGGTTTCTAAATCAAAAACTACATAAGTATCATCTAATGTACTTTTTCCATTTTCATTAAGTATAACTGGTATTCCATTATTAACTAAATATCCTTCAACTCCATAAATAACTTTTAATCCACTATCTTTTTCTGCCATCTGTGCTTCAGGAAAAGCCTGAACTACACCATGGTCTGTGATTGCAACTACTGTATGACCCCATTTTGCTGCTCTTTCAATAAGCTTTTTAGCTGGTGTTACTCCATCCATAGCACTCATTGTAGTATGCATATGAAGCTCAACTCTTTTCTTTTCAGCTCTATCCATTCTTTCTTTCTTCTTCATTTTTACTATATCACGAACCATTATTACTACTTCTTTGGCAAAGGTATCAAAAATAGCCTCTCCACGAATTTTACAGTATAACCCCTTCTTAACCTTATCTAAAATCTCCATTTGTTCAGTTCCTGGCTTTAAGAAACACTTTCCCATAATTGAACTGGTTAAATCTGTAATAAAAAAGCTTAAAATTATTTTTCCTGTTTTAGTCTCTAATGTTTCCACTTTAAATATTTCCCCTGTAACAGCCACATATCCAGAGGTTTCATTTATTTCTTTTATTGGAATAGATTGATTTGAAATATTTCTTCCTAAAATAGTATTTTCGCCCTTTGGTTCTCTTTTAAATGTTTGCTTTTCATATTTTTTATTTTCATATTTTGGCTTTTCTTTCTTCTCTTTAGAAGGCTTTTCTTGACTATGACTTTCTATCCTTCCTTCTAAAGCATCTTTTATTATTTGTTTATTTTCTTCAAGTTTCTTCTCTTCATAATTATCTTCAGCTAAAGATTCATCATATCTAAATTCAATCTTTACCTTACGATTAAAAATATCGTCTATATGAGATGATATTTCTTCTTCTATATGTTGGTTTTTTATATGATTTATCAAAGCTTGACATCCATAGCTTATAATTATTTTATTTTCTTCTACTTTTTTATTTTTAGAACATAAAATATCTTTTACTAAAGGATTTTTCCTTAAAACCTCTCCTATAACTTCCATCCAATATTTATTAGCTATCTCTTCAACAGAAGTATCTCTTACATCCTTATAACAAAGTATTTCTACATTAACATCCACACCTAAAGCTTTTTTAATAGTGTTTTTAAAATAATCTTCCTCATCTTCATTTAAAGTTTCTAAAGCCCTAAGAATAACCTTAAGCAAGTTGCTTTTTCTAAAAAATTGAAATCTTAATATTTTAAGTCCTTTTTCATATAAAGATTCTTTTTTATTTAAATTTAAATAAAGCCCTTTTATAAAATCTTCACTCAAAAGATACCCCTCCTATGTTTTATGTTATTCATTTTACAACAAGTCTTCTTATTTTAAAAACTTTAAATTATGCTAAATAAAAGAATTAGCCTTATGACTAATTCTTTTATTTTATAATGACTCAATTTCTTTCATTAATTCTTCAATTAAATTTTCTTCCTTAACCTTCTTTATTATTTTACCCTTTTTAAAGATGATTCCTTCTCCTTTTCCTCCAGCGATTCCAATATCTGCTTCTCTTGCTTCTCCTGGTCCATTAACAACGCATCCCATAACGGCTACTTTTATATCTTTATTTACAGATTCTAATCTTTTTTCAACCTGTTCTGCAATTTTAATTAAATCAATTTGAGTTCTACCACAAGTTGGACAAGATATAAATTCTAGTCCTCCCTTTCTAAGACCTAAAGCTTTTAAAATTTCTTTTCCAACTTTTATTTCTTCCACAGGGTCACTTGTTAAAGATACTCTTATTGTATTTCCTATTCCTTCTGCTAAAAGTGTTCCTATTCCTATGCTTGATTTTATTGTCCCTTTAAATGGAGTTCCTGACTCTGTAACTCCAAGATGAAGAGGATAATTACACTTTTCACTTATAAGCCTATAAGAATCTATCATCATTTTTACATCTGAAGATTTTATAGATATAACAATATCAAAAAAGTCTAATTCTTCTAATATTTTTACATGCTTTAATGCACTTTCTACTAAAGCTTCTGGAGTTGGCTTTCCATACTTTTCTAAAAGTTCTTTTTCTAAAGAACCAGAATTTACTCCTATTCTTATAGGTATATTTCTTTTCTTAGCTTCATTAACAACTGCTTCTACTCTTTCTCTACTTCCTATGTTTCCTGGATTTATTCTTAATGCTGATATTCCATTTTCCATTGCCTTTAATGCTAATCTATAATCAAAATGTATATCTGCAACAACAGGAATTGGAGAAAGCCTTGTTATTTCTTTTAAAGCTTCAGCAGCTTCCATATCCAAAACTGCACATCTTATAATTTCACATCCTGCATTATATAATTTCCTTATCTGCTTTAAAGTTTCTTCTACATTTCTTGTATCTGTGTTAGTCATAGATTGAATAGTTACTGGAGCATCTCCTCCAATAAACAAATTTCCAACTTTAACTTTTCTTGTTTCCCTCATTTTATTCTCCTTTACAAATTAATTGGATATAAAATATCCTTTATTGTAACTAAAACCATAATTCCTATAAGAATCATGAATCCTATGGTATTTAATACTCCTACTACCTTGTCTGGAACCTTTTTCTTTGTTATAAATTCAATAATAAGAAGAACTGACCATCCTCCATCCAAGGCTGGAAATGGAAGAAGATTAAATATTCCTACACTTACTGAAAGTATGGCTACAAGCATAAATAAGTTCATAATACCAACTTTAGCTGCTTGTGATGACATTCTTACTATTGTAACAGGTCCTCCCACATCAGTTTTTAAATTAGCCTTTCCAGTAAAAATCATTCCTAATGATTTAAATGTTTGTGATACTAAAGAAATTGTTTGATTAGCACCTTCCTTTACACATTGAACAACAGTAGGATTTTTTACTGTTTCATAAGTAAAACCAATTCTATAAGTTTCTCTTTCTTCATCATAAACTGGAGTAACATTAGCTTCCTTTTTTTCTCCATCTCTTTCATAAACAATTTTCATAGTAGAGTCTTTTGCTTGACTTATTTCTAATGATAAATCTGAACTTGTATGAATTTTGCTTCCATTAACTTCAACTATTTTATCGCCATTTAAAAGTCCTGCTTCTTTAAGGGGCATATTATCCTCTATTGAACTTATTACAGGTATGCTAAAGCCAATTTTGCTAAATATAATAACAAATATAACCATTGCAAGAACAAAATTCATAAAAGCTCCTGCAAGTACTACTGAAAGTCTTCTTAGTGGATGCTTAGATGAAAAACTTCCTTCTTCATCACTCTCTTCCCCTTCCCCAAGCATATTTACATATCCTCCTATTGGTAGAAGGCCTATTGAGTATTTTGTTTCCTTTCCTTGATATGAATATATCTTTGGTCCCATTCCAATTGAAAATTCTAAAACTTTTATTCCATTAAGCTTAGCTAACATAAAATGCCCTAATTCATGAACTATTATTATAAGACTAAAGCCTAATATTGCCCATATAATATACATCTCTTCCTCCTAGTTGTATTTATTTATAACATAATCTCTTACTTTTTTATCTAAAGCTATTATATTATCTAAATTAAGTTCTTTTTTGCATTCATCTTGAAATTCTTTTATTGTCTTTTCAATAATTTCTGCTATTTCTAAAAATTTAATTTTTCTATCTAAAAATAGCTGAACAGCAACTTCATTAGCTCCATTTAAAACAGTTGGGAAAAGTCCTCCCTTTTTTCCTACTTCAAAAGCAATTTTAATACATTTAAATGTATCCATATCTGGTTTTTCAAAAGTTAATTTAGATATTTCATAAAAGTCTATTGATTTTGCTACTTCCTTTTTTCTTTCAGTATAATTTAAAGCATATTGAATAGGAAGTCTCATATCAGCTGAACCAAGCTCTGCAATTATTGCTCCATCTTTATATTCTACCATAGAGTGAATTATGCTTTGTGGATGAACTACAACCTGTATATTATCATAATCACAATTAAATAACCAATGAGCTTCTATAACTTCTAAACCTTTATTCATAAGTGTAGCTGAATCTATTGTTATCTTTTTTCCCATACTCCAATTAGGATGATTTAAAGCCTGCTCTAGTGTTATATCTTTTAGTTCCTCTTCTTTTTTTCCTCTAAAAGGACCTCCTGAAGCTGTTAAAATTATCTTTTTTAGTGTAGATAAATCATTTCCTCTTAATGATTGATAAATTGCACTATGCTCAGAATCTACTGGAAGAATTTTCGCTCCATTTTCTTCTGCTGCTTTCATAACAAGCTCTCCTGCAACTACTAATGTCTCCTTATTAGCTAATGCAATATCTTTTTTGGCTTTTATTGCCTCCATTGTTGGTACAAGACCTATCATACCAACAACAGATGTCACTACCATGTCAATTTCATCTAAAGTGGAAATTTTTATAAGTCCTTCCATTCCACTATATACTTCTGTTTTAATAGAATTTTCATTACAAAACTTTTCTAATTCTTCTGCACACTCTTTTTTCATCATTGCTACATATTTAGGTTTAAATTCTTTAATGATTTCCTTCATTTTTTTAGTTGAAGAATTTGCACTAATTCCTACAATTTCAATATCATCTGAATTTCTTACAACATCTAAGGTTTGAGTTCCTATTGAACCTGTTACTCCTAAAATAGAAATTTTTTTCATTTTATCTTAGTCCTCCTAATAAATAAGTGATTTAATCACTATAAACTATCCCTTTTGCTAATATTCCATACATTGGCCCTATAATTATTCCTAGCATTCCAAAAATTTTTACTCCAATATAAATGGATAATAATATTAAAAGGGGATGTAAATCTAGTTTATCACTTAAAAATTTTGCTTCAAGAATCTCTCTTATTACTTGAACTAATATAAATAAAAATATTAATCCAAACGCTCTTAAGTATTCTCTCAATATTATATTGTATATTATTATTGGAATAAATACAATTATAGTTCCTACATAAGGCAAAATATCTAAAATTCCACAAACAATCCCAAGCATAAATGCTTTTGGAACTTTAAAAATCATAAAACCAATTATTATTTCTAAGGTTGATATAATAACTAGCATACCTTCAATAACTATCATCTGTTTTATACTTTCTTTTTCATTATAAAATTTAAGTATAAAATCTATAGGAATAATATTTTTTATTAATTTTTTTATTTTATCAATATCTATAAGAAGAAAAAAAGCTGAAATATTTCCTATAAAATAAGAAATTAATTCTTCTCCAGTATTTATAGCTTTAGATTTAATTAAATCATTATTAAAGAAGGAAAATACACTTTTATTAGAAAAATCTATATTTATATATTTTAATAAATTTTTTATATATGAGAAAAAAATTTCTATATGTTTTATATTATTGTCATATATTTGTTTTCCTAAACAATAAATTGAATTTCCAAGATAAATTATTATTATCATTAAAAAAAGATTTACAATAAATACTGATAAAACTGCACTTACTTTTTTAGGAATGTTCAACTTTTGTAAGATTTTATATAATTGTCATAGAAATAAATGGTCTTAAATATGTTTTTATCAATATGGTAATTATAAATATAAATAAAAATAAAAGTATTAAATCAATTAACTTTTTATACTTTTTAAAAAAATCCACAAGAAATTCTCCTTTATTGATTCCATTTAAGTATATGATTTATTTCTATTGCCATATTAATAGATTATTATTTTTATCTTCTATATTTATAGCTCTAATTCAGAACAATAATATAATTTCCTATAGAATAAAAAGAGTGTGAATGATTGCTTTTTCAATTCTTATAGTTCAAAACAATCATTCACACTTAAAAATTTTTAAATTCCAATTATAAAAGTTAAATAATAAAATACTACAACTCCTGAAAATAAAATTGAATCGAATCTGTCTAAAATACCACCATGTCCTGGTATTATATTTCCATAATCCTTAATGTCTACATATCTCTTTACTGTTGAAGCTACTAAATCTCCATACTGGCTAAAAACTCCACATAATGCTCCTATAATAAAGAAATGATAAAGAGAAATTGAATCTATATAATGATTTGTAACTATTCCTAAAATACCACAAAAAATAGTTGCTCCTAAAAGACCTCCTATAGACCCTTCAACAGTTTTTTTAGGACTTACTCTTGGACATAATTTATGCTTTCCTAAAAATCTTCCTGCATAATATGCTGCAGTATCTGTCATCCATGAGCCTATAAATATAAGCCATACATAAAAATTGCCTCCATTTTTTTCACTTACTAAATATATAAAGCTAAATAATACTCCTACATATATAAACCCTAATAAAGTAAGAGAACAATCAATAAATGTATATTTTTCTGTCATTATAGGAATTATTAATAATATACAGGTTGCTAATATAATAAGAAACATTAAACTTTTAAAATCATTGCCCATAGCATAATAAAATAATAATAAAATGTATCCTGCTAAATGAACTGGTTTAAAACCTTTATTTGTTAAAGCTCTGTAAAATTCATGCATTCCTATCACTGACAAAGCTATAGTAAATATTTTTAAATAAATTCCACCTAAAAATACAAATATAATAAAAGGGGCAATCATAAGGGCACCTAAATACCTATTGTTAGATTTCATTTCTTCACCTCAATTTATTTAATTCCACCAAAACGTCTATCTCTATTTTGGAAGTCAAATATTGCTCTTCTTAAGTCTTGTTCAGTAAAGTCTGGCCAGTTGATGTCTGAATACCAAAATTCAGAATATGCACATTGCCATAAAAGGAAATTGCTAAGTCTTTGTTCTCCTGAAGGTCTTATTATCATATCTGGGTCTGGCATTCCTGCAGTATATAAATAATTTTCTATAGATTTTTCATCTATTTCTTCTGCTGATATTTTTCCCTCTGCTACATCTTTTGATAGAAGTTTTACAGCTCTTACTATTTCATCTCTACCACCATAATTTAATGCTAAATTCATAACTATTCCAGTATTATTTTTTGTTTTTTCCTTAGCTTTTTTTATTTCCTCTATACATTCTTTTGGCAATTTAGAGATATCACCAATAGTATTAACAACAACTCCATTTTCGTGAAGTTCATTAAGCTCTAATCTAAAATATTGAACTAAAAGCTTCATTAAAGCTCCTACTTCTTCTTTTGGTCTTTTCCAATTTTCAGTTGAGAAAGCATATAATGTTATGTATTTAACTCCAAGTCTTTGTGCTTCTTTAAGAATTCTTCTTATAGTTTCAACTCCTGCTTTATGCCCTACTGTTCTAGGATATCCTTTAGCCTTTGCCCATCTTCCATTTCCATCCATAATAATTCCAATATGTTCAGGAATTCTTTCCATATCTAATTTAAAATCATCATCTTTTGTATTTTCTGAATTGTTTTTCTTACTATTAAATATATCTAACAAAGTTTTTGTCCTCCAAATACATAATTTTAATAAAAATTAAATATAGTTTTTATTTAAGTTAACAAAATATAGCATAAAAACCTGCTAAAAGAGCAGGTTTTTTTATTTATCTTATATAGACATTATCTCTTTTTCTTTAGCTGCAATCTTTGCATCTATTTCTTTTATATATATATCTGTTACCTTTTGAACATCTTCTTCGCCTTTTTTAATTTGGTCCTCAGAGATATCAGCATCCTTTTTTAATGCTTTAATCTTTTCATTAGCATCTCTTCTAACTGCTCTTACTGCAACTTTAGATTCTTCTCCATATTTCTTTACAGTTTTAACAAGATTTTTTCTTGTTTCTTCAGTTAGTTCTGGTATTATAAGTCTAATTACTGAACCATCATTTGAAGGATTTAATCCTAAATCAGATTTTAATATAGCCTTTTCAATATCTTTAAGTAAAGGCTTTTCCCAAGGTGTTATCATAAGTACTCTTGGTTCTGGAGCACTTACATTTGCAACTTGATTTAATGGACACATGCTTCCATAATACTCAACTTGTATTTTATCAAGCATTGTTGGATTTGCTCTTCCTGCTTTTAATGTTTGTAAATCAGAAGCTAAGACAGAAACTGTCTTTTTCATCTTTTCTTCAGAATGTTTTATAATATCTTTAATCATAAAATTCTCCTTCCTACTTTGAAACTAAAGTACCTATATTTTCTCCATTTACTGCTTTTCTTATATTTCCTGGTTCATCAAGACCAAATACTAATATAGGAATGTTATTATCCATACATAAAGTTGTAGCAGTAGAATCCATTACTTGTAGACCTTGGTCTAATATTTCTAAATATGTTAATTTATCATATTTTTTAGCATCATCATATTTATGAGGGTCTTTATCATAAACTCCATCAACTTTTTTAGCTAAAAGAATTACTTCTGCCTCTATTTCAGCAGCTCTTAATGCTGCTGTTGTATCAGTTGAGAAATATGGATTTCCTGTACCTGCAGAGAAAATTACAACTCTGCCTTTTTCAAGGTGTCTTACAGCTCTTCTTCTTATATAAGGTTCTGCAACAGCTTTCATTTCTATAGCAGTTTGAACTCTTGTATCAACTCCTATTTGTTCTAAAGAGTCTTGAAGAGCTAATCCATTTATACATGTAGCTAACATTCCCATATAGTCTGCAGTAGTTCTATCCATACCTTCGCCACTTCTGCCTCTCCATATGTTTCCGCCACCTACAACAGCACCTACTTGTATACCCATATCTACTAATTCTTTTATTTCTAATGCAATTCTTTTTGCTACATTGAAGTCTAACCCAAATCCTGATTCTCCAGCTAAGGCTTCTCCAGATAATTTAAGAAGAACTCTTTTATATTTACATTCAGTCATTTAATTCCCTCCACTACTTTGTACTTTTCATATTTTAAAAAAAGAGAACACTTTGTGTTCTCTTCAATTTTTATTTACCCATTTGCTTAGCAACTTCTGTTGCGAAGTCTTCTACAACTTTTTCGATTCCTTCGCCTCTTTCAAATCTTACAAAGCTCTTTATTGTTATCTCAGAACCAACTTCTTTTGACTTTTCAGCAACTAACTTGCTTACACTCTTATCGCCATCTTTAACCCATGGTTGATCTAAAAGACATACTTCTTTGTAGTATTTCTTTATTCTTCCTTCAACCATCTTTTCAACTATCTTTTCTGGCTTACCTTCATTTAAAGCTTGAACTCTGTATATTTCTTTTTCTTTTTCTATTGATTGTTGGTCAACATCAGCTTCACTTAAGAATAAAGGATTTGCTGCTGCAACTTGCATACATAATTCCTTAGCAACTTCTGCTACAACTGGTGATTCAGTTTCACAAACAGCTTCAACTATAACACCAATTCTTCCGCCACCATGAACATATCCTTGAATTGCTCCGCTTTCTACTGAGAACTTCTTGAATCTTCTAACTGTCATGTTTTCTCCAAGAGTTGCTATTAAATTAGTTAAAGTTTCTTGAACTGTCTTTTCTCCATCAAACTTTTCTGCTAATAATTCTTCAACTGTTGTAGCTGAGGAAGTAATTACAAACTTAGCTAAGTTTTCAGCGAATTGAGCAAATTGTTCATTTAAAGCAACGAAGTCTGTTTCACAGTTAACTTCTACTATTGAAGCTTGCTTTCCATCTTCAGTAACATAAGTCTTAACAAGACCTTCAGCAGCTACTCTTCCAGCCTTCTTAGCTGCACTTGCTAATCCTTTTTCTCTTAAATATTCTACAGCCTTTTCTATATCACCATCAGTTTTAGTAAGAGCTTTTTTACATTCCATCATTCCTGCTCCAGTCATTTCTCTTAGCTCTTTAACTACTTTTGCACTTATCATTATTAAATTCCTCCTTGATTTTAAAAAGTAATCCTTCCCATTTAGGATAAAAGGTAAATGAGTGCAATTCTCACCTACCTTACTTATTCATCATTCTATTCTTCTTCAGCTAATTGTTCGCCTTGTCTTCCTTCGATTATTGCATCAGCCATTTTAGCAGTTATTAATTTAACAGCTCTTATAGCATCATCATTTCCTGGAATTACATAATCTACTTCTTCAGGATCACAGTTTGTATCTACTATTGCAACAACTGGAATTCCTAATATCTTAGCTTCAGAAATAGCATTCTTTTCTTTTCTTGGATCTACAACGAACATTGCTCCAATATTTGTTGCATCTAAGTTCTTAATTCCACCAAGGTTCTTTTCTAACTTTTCCATTTCTCCCATAAGTTTTGCAACTTCTTTCTTAGGTAAAACTTCAAAAGTTCCATCTTCTTCCATTTTCTTGATTTCTTCTAATCTCTTAATTCTAGTCTTTATTGTTTCGAAGTTAGTTAACATTCCACCTAACCATCTGTTGTTAACAAAGTGCATGTTAGATCTTATTGCTTCTTCTTCTATAGCTTCTTGAGCTTGCTTCTTAGTTCCTACAAATAAGATATCTTTTCCTTCTTCAGAAACTTTCTTTATGAAGTCATAAGCTTCTTCTGCTTTCTTTACAGTCTTTTGTAAATCTATTATGTAGATTCCATTTCTTTCTGTAAAGATATATGGAGCCATTTTAGGATTCCATCTTCTTGTTTGGTGACCAAAGTGTACACCTGCTTCTAATAATTGTTTCATTGATATTACTGACATTTTCTTACCTCCTGGTTTTTACCTCCACCATCTTCATTTGCCATAGGAACTATAAATGGTATAGCACCACCTAGGACTATTGGATAGTGTGTGTATTTAATTTCCTTAGATAGTATATCATAAGCTTTTAATCCTAGCAATAAATTTTTATTTATTTTCTAAAAATAAATTATAATAGAAAAGTGTTAATTATAGCTTTGTTTTTCTACTTTGATAGAAATAACAATACAAAGTAATAATTAACACTTTCTAAATAAGAAAAAGAAAATTTAAAAACTTATTTTTCCTATTAAGTTTTATTATTAAACTTAGAAAATAATTTATAATTTTCTAAAAAGGAATATACTCTCTTATCTTATTTTCTTAAGTTCATCTAAAAGTTTATCATTTAAAATTTTAATATGAGTTCCTTTCATCCCTAATGACCTTGATTCTATAACCCCAGCACTTTCAAACTTTCTAAGTGCATTAACTATAACACTTCTTGTTATTCCTACTTTATCGGCAATTTTTGATGCAACTAAAAGACCTTCATTTCCATCTAGTTCATTAAATATATGCTCAACTGCTTCTAATTCAGAATAGGAAAGAGTTCCTATTGCCAACTGAACTACAGCCTTTTTTCTGGTTTCTTCTTCAAGTTCATCTTGCTTAGCTTTTAATATTTCCATACCTACTATTGTTGCACTATATTCTACTAATACTAAATCATCATCAGTAAAAGGCTTAGCAAATCTAGCAAGAAGCAAAGTTCCAAGTCTTTCTCTATTACCTATTATAGGTACTATAGTTGAAAGCTTGTCTTTCATAATACATTCGCCTTCACCTTCAAATACACATTGACCTTTTCCAGCAATATTAGGAATTGTTTCTTTAACCTTTAAAAGTCTATCATTGTACTCATTAGGGAATTTACCTTCCTCTTCAACTTGTTTTCTCATAACATCACATTCAAAATCACTTTCAAAAGTATAACCTAATATTTTTCCCTTTCTACTTACAATGTATACATTACATTCAAGTACTTCACTTAAAAGACTACATATATCTCTAAAAGCTACTACCTCTGTACCTGATTTTTGTAGAACTTTGTTTAATCGCCTTGTTTTACTTAATAATGTTGACATATTTACCCCTCCTTACTATGAAGTTTAAATTCATTTATTAAATATTCTAAATTGTTTTAATTTTTTATACAATTTAAGTTTATCATAGAAATAAGTTTTTTTCAACTTTTTTTACTTCTAAAACAATGAATAAAGTAAATAATAACATTATTTTATAGAACAAAGTGTATTTTTCCTAAATTAAGTAACAATGTTATTGCTAATTTTAACACTATCAAGTCTTTTATAGAATATAGTACACATAGTACAAAATATTAGCAACAATAGTATTTGTATTCTACTTATTTTCTTCTTTAGGAAGTATTTTTTTATAATCACATTCATTATTAGAACATTGTACATACTTTCCATCTTTTTTTGAGTATTTAATAACCATATAGCTATTACATTTAGGACATTTTTCTTTTATTGGCTCATACCAACTTACAAATTTACACTCCGGATATCCTGAACATCCAAAAAATTTCTTTCCTTTTTTACTTCTCTTTACAACAATTTCCTTTCCACATTCTGGACAAGGTACATCTAATTTTTCAACAATAGGTTTTGCATTTTTACATTCTGGATAACCTGGACATGCTAAGAAGTTACCATATCTTCCTCTTTTTATAACCATCATTCTTCCACATTTATCACATGGAACATCACTTACTTTATCTTCAATAACGACTTTTGATATTTCTTTTTCTGCTTTGTCAATTGCAATTTTTAATGGTTCATAAAATTCCTTTACCACATGTTTCCATTCTTCACTGCCTTCTTCAATATAATCTAGTTTTTTCTCCATATCAGCAGTAAAATCTACATCAACTATTTGTTTAAAATATTCACATACAATATTATTAACTATAAAACCTAATTCTGTTGGAAATAAGTTTTTCTTTTCTCTTTCAACATAATCTCTGCTTAAAAGTGTGGAAATGGTTGGTACATATGTACTTGGCCTTCCTATTCCTTTTTCTTCCATAAGTTTAACAAAAGAAGCTTCTGTAAATCTTGCTGGTGGTTGAGTAAAATGTTGTTTTCCTTCAATTGATTCTTTTGTAAGTATTTCTTCCTCTGACAATTTAGGAAGGATTACAGAATCATTTTCTTCTTCCATTGTATATTCATATAACTTCATAAATCCATCAAATTTAACTGTTGAACCATGAGCTTTAAACTTATAGTTACCATTTACTATATCTATTGAATTTGTATTTAATATACATGATGCCATTTGACTTGCAATAAATCTTTTCCAAATTAAAGAATATAATTTAAATTGTTCTGGTGTTAAACTTTCTTTAGCCTTTTCTGGAGTTATATCAACATAGGTTGGTCTTATAGCCTCATGTGCATCTTGAATATTTTTCTTTCCTTTATATACTCTAGGTTTTTCTGGAAGATATTGTTTGCCATATTCATTTTCTATAAAATTTAATGCACTATTTTGAGCCTCATCAGAAATTCTTACTGAATCTGTTCTCATATATGTTATAAGCCCTATAGTACCATGTCCTTTAACTTCAACCCCTTCATATAAAACCTGTGCTACTGCCATAGTTCTTTTTGTCATAAAATTAAGCTTTTTACTTGCTTCTTGTTGAAGAGTACTTGTTGTAAATGGTGGAAGAGGATTTTTATTCTTTAATCCTTCTTTTATAGTCTTTACTATAAAATCATTTTCTTTAAGTTCTTTTATTATAGAATCTGCTTCCTCTTTATTTGATATTTCTATTTTTTTATTATCTTTGCTTACAAGTTTTATAGGGAATTTTTTTCTATCTTTTTTCATTACACAATCAACAGTCCAATATTCTTTAGGAACAAAAGCTTTTATCTCTTCTTCTCTATCACATATAAGCTTTAATGCTGCTGACTGAACTCTTCCTGCACTTAATCCCCATTTAACATTTTTCCAAAGTATTGGACTTATTTCATATCCAACTAATCTATCAAGAATTCTTCTTGCTTGTTGAGCATCAACAAGATTTAAATTAATGCTTCTTGCAGACTTTAAAGAATTCTTAACTGCATTTTTAGTTATTTCATTAAATACTATTCTACATTTAGAATTTTCATCTATTTTTAAGATATTTGCAAGGTGCCATGAAATTGCTTCTCCTTCACGGTCAGGGTCAGTTGCAAGATAAACTTTATCTGCTTTTTTAGCTGCTTTTTTTAGCTTATTTATAAGCTCACCTTTTCCCCTTATTATTATATATTTTGGATTAAAATCATCCTCAACATCAACTCCTAATTTACTTTTTGGCAAATCTCTCACATGTCCCATTGATGCTTCAACTACATAATTCTTTCCTAAATACTTTTCTATAGTTTTAGCTTTTGCAGGCGACTCTACTATAACTAAATTTTGGCTCATATAAAAACTTCATAATCAACTTATGAAGTTATTCACCCCCTTAACTCAATTAATCTTCGCATAATAGTTTCCAGGAAGGCTTACTATTTTATTAATAGCTTGCATTTTAAACAAAATTTTAAATAAAACTTCCCTACTCATATTAGTTTTTCTCATTATACTATCAATATGTATTGGCATATCAGATATTATTGATAATATATTATTTTCCACTTGTGATAATTCATTTGATTTTTTTCTTTCATCTAACTTAAGTAAAGTGTGCAAATCTTCTAATCCACAAAAGAAATGTGCTCCATCTCTTAAAAGCTGGTTTGTTCCATAATTTCCTTCTGAAAATATAGAACCAGGTATAGCCATAACTTCTTTTCCTTGTTCTAATGCATAATCAACAGTTATAAGTGAACCACTTTTCTTTGAGGCTTCTACCACTATAACAAGTTCACTAAGACCACTTATAATCCTATTTCTTCTTGGGAAATTATATGACATAGGTCTTGTTCCTGGTAAAAATTCAGAAATTATAAGACCTTCTTTCTCAACTTTTTTAAAAAGATTGTAATTTTGAGAAGGATATACAACATCTATGCCACATCCTAATACCACAACAGTCTTTCCTTTTCCATCAATTGCTTCTTTATGAGCAATAGAATCTACACCTTTTGCCCCTCCACTTAATATTGTGATATTATAGCTTATTAAATCTTTTGTCAATAGTTTAGTTACTTCACTTGCATAATTTGAGCAATTTCTTGAACCAATAATTGCCACTTTTCTTTCTTGAAGTAA
This sequence comes from uncultured Clostridium sp., assembly GCA_902785295.1. GTDB lineage: Bacteria > Bacillota > Clostridia > Clostridiales > Clostridiaceae > Clostridium. Next base: position 80,499 of record CACZYK010000003.1, on the reverse strand, counting down.
AGACCTATTTCCTTTTAAAAAAAGCCCATAAGGAGGCTCCTTTATATTCTTTAAAATATAGGGATAATCTGCATTATTAAAGGAAATAAACTCTACATTATTTTCTTTAATCCATTCTACTTTTTCTAATGAAAATTTCATTAATTCTTCTTTTTTAAAATTTTTAAATTTTTTATTTAATTTTTTGTCATCTTTAGTTATCTTTTCAAATTCCTCATATATATTTTTTTCGTTTTTATAATTTTTTAAAAGCTCTATTTTTTCACTATTTGTTATATTTAACATAAATAACCATATCTCATATTTCATTTTTCGTCTACCCTTTTATATTATTTCTCCTTTAAAATTTTTTCTATACCCAATAGCTTCAAAGACATCGCTTTCCTCTATATCCTTCTTTTCACCTAAATCTGCAATCGTTCTTGCTAGGGTAATTACCTTTCCATAAGACCTTAAAGAAGGATGGCTATTATTAAAATAATATTCTAAAATTTCATTTACTCCTTTATTCACTTTACATAACTCAAAAATATCTTTTCCCCTTATTTGAGAATTAAAAAAATATTTTGTTCCCTTTAACCTTTCTTTTTGCCTTTCTCTAGCTTTTAAAACTCTTTCTTTCATTTTTTTAGAAGTATATTCACTATTATTTTTATTTAATTCTTCATATTTTATTCTAGGAATATAATTAAATATGTCTATTCTGTCCATTAAAGCTTTAGAAAGTCTATTTAAATATCTTCTTTTTTCTGCCTCTGAACAAGTACAATCACTGTTATATTCATCTTCTAAGTTGCTCTTTCCGCAAGGGCACATATTCATAGCCATATATAGGATAAAGTCAGCTTTAAGAATGCAACTTCCTTGAATTCTATTTATATGTACCTCTCCTTCTTCTAAAGGCTCTCTTAAAGCTTCAAGGACTTCTCTTTTATACTCTAAAACTTCATCTAAAAATAACACTCCTTTATTTGCAAGGGTAACTTCTCCAGCCTTTGCAATCCTTCCTCCACCTACCATAGCACTTATTGTAATTGTATGATGTGGTGCTCTAAATGGTCTTGTAATTTTCTTATTTTTATCTAAAAGTCCTGAAATGCTATATATTTTTGCTATTTCTAATTCTTCCTCTTCTGATAAGTCTGGAAGAATAGAAGGCAAAGCTCTTGCAAGCATAGTTTTTCCCACTCCGGTACTTCCATATACCATTAAATTATGCTTTCCAGCTGCTGCTATTTCCATTGCTCTTTTTGAATTATCTTGCCCTATTATGGATGAAAAGTCAGTAAATTTTTTTTCTTCTGTAAGATTTATTTCATCCATATCAAAAGGAAGAACATCTTCATAGTTTATGAAAGAAATTACTTCTTTTAAATTTGAAAATGGATAATTATTTGTTTTATTATAATATTTACATTCTCCTATATTTTCATAAGGAAATATATAATTTTTTTTATTTTGATTCATTCCTTCAAGCATTATAGCTATTGTTCCATTTACTTTTTTTATATCTCCACATAAAGATAGTTCTCCAAAAATCACAAATTCTTGTAAATCCTTTTTGGCTATTTGATTTGTTTCCATAAGTATTCCAATAGCTATTGGTAAATCTAAAAGAGAACCTATCTTTTTTACATCTGCTGGTGCTAAATTTATAGTAATTCTCCCTAATGGAAATTCATAGCCACTATTTATTATTGCTGAACGTACTCTTTCCTTTGCTTCTTTTACAGATGTATCTGGAAGACCTACTATTGAAAAGGAAGGAAGACCTTTTGTGATATGAACCTCAACATCTATTAATATTCCATTAAATTGTGCATAAGTTGCACTTAAAATTTTTGTTGCCATATATATTTTCACCCCAATTAAATTCTTGACAACAAAATTTATTTTTAATCACTTTTTTGATTATTTTTTTATTTTTAGGATATTACTTTAATATAATAAAAATTAAGAGTGAATATATTGTTTTGCCCTACTAACTTCAAATCATCATAAAACAATAATTCACTCTGTTCTAAATACAATGAAAGGAAATAAAATATGAAAAAAGATAATAAAAATATAGGAAATTATGGTGAAACGCTTGTATCAAATTTTTTAGAAAATAATAATCATAAAATACTTCATAGAAACTTTGAAACTTCTAAAGGAGAAATTGATATAATATCTCTTTTTAATAAAATACTTGTTTTTACAGAAGTTAAAACAAGATTTTCAAAAGAATATGGTTCTCCTTTTGAAGCAGTTACAAAAAGTAAACAAAATAATATGAAAAAATTAGCTGCTTATTATATATATCGCTATGGTTTAAAAAATTATTATGTTCGCTTTGATGTAGCAGAGGTTTATTTAAATCATTTTGATAATACTTATAAAATAAATATTATTGAAGATGCTTTTAGATAAAAAGTATTAATTATTATTTTGCTTTTTTCAGTCACTAGGTTTCAAATCAACACAAATAATAATTAGCACTTTCTAACTATGAAAAGAAATTCTTAAACTTGTTTTATTGAGCTAATTACACTAAATTTAGAGAATGATATAATTTCTTGATAATATAAAAAAGCCATAATAAAAAGAAACTTTAATAAAATATTTCTTAATATTATAGCTTTTTTAAATTCTTAATTTTTCTTTTAAAGTATATTTTTAAGGAAGCTTATTCTATGTATATCACAAGGACCAATTTCTTTAATTTTTTCTATATGTTTACTTGTTCCATATCCTGCATTTTCTTCAAAATAGTATTCTGGATATTCTTCTCCATATTCTTTCATAAGATTATCTCTATAAACCTTTGCTACTATTGAAGCTGCTGCTATTGAGGCACTTTTTGTGTCTCCCTTTATTACATATTTATTATCAATCTCTAAATTTTTTACTAAATATCCATCTGATAAAACTAAATCTGGTTTACATTTTAAATGTGTACAAGCCTCTAAAAATACTTTATTATTAGCATAAGCTATTCCCTTTTCATCTATCTCTTTGTTTGAACTTATGGCTATATGATAAGCTATGGCTTTTTCCTTGATTATCTCTGCAAGCTCTTCTCTTTTTTTAGGTGGTACCTTTTTAGAATCATTAAGACCAAGTATCATTTCATCATCAAGAACATCTCTATCTAAAATTACTGCACAAGCTACAATAGGACCTGCTAAAGGACCTCTTCCAACCTCATCTACCCCTGCTACAAGGTTATATCCTTGAAAAGCTCTATCAAAATCATACATTTTTTTAACTCTTTTGATTTCTTTTAAAATTTTTTCTCTAGAATTAATTATTTTATTTCCCAATGAATTTACATTTTTTCTACTATCTTTTAATAATTCTTCTGCTAAATTTATAACCTTTTCATTATAAAGTTCTTTTGAAAAATCTATTTTATCTACTAAATCTTTTATTTCTTTATACTTTAAGCTTGTTATATCCATAAAATTCAACTCCTTTAAGGTCTTTCTAGGGTTATCTTTCCTATTTTCCCACCTCTAAATTCATCTAATAATATAACTGATATTCTATTATAGTCTATTTCACCACCACGCACTAAACATCCTCTTTTTCTTGCTATTGCATTTAAAGTTTCTAGTGGGTCTTCAAAAATTTCTTCTATTTTATATCTCTCTTTAAGGTTTTCTGGATAATACTTTTGAAGTCTTTGAACTAATTTATATGCAAGTTCTTCAATGTCCATAACTTCATCTTTAATAGCTCCTGTAAAAGCTAAATTTAAAGCTACTTCTTCATCTTCAAATTTAGGCCATAAAACCCCTGGAGTGTCTAAAAGTTCTATGTCAAGAGATGTTTTAATCCATTGTTTACTCTTTGTAACACCTGGTCTGTCACCTGTTTTTGCAATATTGTTTTTTGCAAGCTTATTTATAAGAGTTGATTTTCCACAATTAGGAATTCCCACAACCATTACTCTTGTAACTATTTTAGCCATTCCCTTAGCTTTAAGTCTATCATGTTTTTCTTTTAAAAGTTCCATTAAAACAGGCTTTATATTTTTAAGTCCTTCACCTTGCAAACAATTTACTTCTAATACCTTTACATTATCTTTAGTAAGATAATTTATCCATTCATTAGTTATCTTTTTTTCTGTTAAATCTTTTTTATTTAAAAGTATTATTCTTGGTTTATTTTGAAGTAATTTATCTATGTCAGGATTAGCTGAGCTTCTTGGTATTCTTGCATCTCTAATCTCTATTACTGCATCTACTAATTTTAAGTTTTCTTTTATTTCTCTTTGAGTTTTTTTCATATGCCCTGGAAACCAGTTAATTGCCATATTATTCTTCCTCCTAATTTTTATAGAAAAAAAGAGGACTATTAAAGTCCCCCTTTTTTTCTAGATATTATTATTTTAATAATTCTTTAACCTTAGCAGCCTTACCTACTCTATCTCTTAAGTAGTATAATTTAGCTCTTCTTACTTTACCTCTTCTAGTTACTTCAATCTTTTCTATTGTTGGAGCGTTTAGAGGGAATGTTCTTTCAACACCTGTTCCATAAGCAACTCTTCTTACAGTGAAAGTTTCTCTTATTCCACCATTTTGCTTTTTAATTACAGTTCCTTCGAAAGCTTGAACTCTTTCTCTGTTACCTTCTTTGATTTTTACGTGAACTCTTACATTGTCTCCAACATTGAAGCTTGGTAAATCAGTTCTTATTTGTTCTTGTTCTATAGCTCTTATTATTTCGTTCATTTGTGCATTCCTCCTTGTAGTTAAAATTTGACGTTCTTGCCAAAGCTAATATTTGACAGAGGAGCGCCGGTACTAGCACAAAGCTTATTTTAACATATATAAAATTTCGTTGCAAGAATAATTTTATTATTTTTCCTTTTTTGAAAGTAATTTTTTATCTTCTTTTGTAAGAGTTACTTTTTCAAATAAATCTTTTCTTCTTTCTTTAGTTATTAAAAGAGATTGCTGTCTTCTCCATTTTCTTATATTTTCATGATGTCCTGAAAGAAGAACATCTGGAACTCTTTCTCCTTCAAATTCCTCTGGTCTTGTATATTGAGGATATTCTAAAAGCCCGTCTGAATAAGACTCTTCTTGAAAGCTTTCTTCTTTTCCTAAAACTCCTGGTACAAGCCTTAAAATTGAATCTATAACTGGAATAGCAGCCATTTCTCCTCCAGTAAGAACAAAATCTCCTAAAGATATTTCCATATCAATATGCTTAAACGCTCTTTCATCAATTCCTTCATAATGACCACATAAAAAAATTAATTCTTCTTCCTTTGAAAGTTCTCTTGCTATTGACTGGTTAAATGTTTTTCCTTTTGGTCCTAAAAATATAACCTTTCCCTTATTTTCTTTTTTACAAGCTCTTATAGAGTCTACTATTGGCTGAGGAGTCATAACCATTCCTGCTCCTCCTCCATAAGGATAATCATCAACCTTTTTATGCTTATCTAATGTATAATCTCTTATGTTTATACAATTTAAATCCACTATCCCCTTTTCTCTTGCTCTTCCTATAATAGAAGAATCAAATATACTAAACATTTCTGGGAAAAGGGTTAATATACTAATCTTCATCTTGCCAATCACCTACTGGAGCAATTGTTATTGTTTTATTATCTAAGTCTATATCTAATACAATATCATCAAGGACTGGAATTAATAATTGTTTAGGTTCCTTTATCCAGCATACATCATTATTTTTAGTAGAAATAATATCAAATACCTTTCCAAGCTCTTTACCATTTGTATCTTTTACCATGCATCCTACTAAATCTACAGCATAATATTCTCCTTCTTCTAATTCTGGCTCCTCTGCTCTTGGAACTTCTAAATATTTTTGCTTATATAATTCTGCTGTATTCATATCGTCAATACCTTCAAGCTTAAGTATAACTCTATCTTTTTGGAACTTAACACCTTGAATTTTTTTCCATTCTTTTCCATCAATTCTTAATTGTCCATATCTTTTAAAGTTATTAACATCTTCTGTATAAGGAATTACCTTTACTTCTCCTTTTATTCCATGTGTATTAACTATTTGGCCAACAGTAAAAAATTCGTTCATTTTTTTCACCTCTATTATAAATATATAAAAAAAGGCAGATTGAATATATTAACCTGCTCTAACTTAACCTAATAGAATAAATAGAGTTAGGAATACACCTAACTCTATTTATTAAACTATCTTGACTACAACTTTCTTATCATTTTTAAGAGATGCAGCCTTTACTACTGTTCTTATAGCTTTTGCTATTCTACCTTGTTTTCCTATAACCTTACCCATGTCTTCTTGAGCTACCTTTAATTCAAGGATAACTGCATCACCATCAATAAGTTCATTAACACTTACTTCTTCTGGCTTTTCTACAAGAGCTTTAGCTATTATTTCAACTAATTCTTTCATATAGTGTCTGTAATTTAAAGATATTTAAACTACAGTAATCACCTCCAAAAATTACTTGTTAAGGCCTGCGTTATCAAAAAGTCTCTTAACTACGTCAGTAGGTTGAGCACCCTTCTTTAACCATTCAGTAGCTTTTTCTTCGTTTATTTTAACTTCAGCTGGTTCAGTAAGTGGATTGTAGTATCCAATTTCTTCTATGAATCTACCATCTCTTGGAGCTCTAGAATCAGCAACAACTACTCTATAAAAAGGAGCCTTCTTAGAACCCATTCTTCTTAATCTTATTTTAACTGCCATCTTTAAATTTCACCTCCTTTAAAAATATTAATTATATATCTAACTCATGAAAGGTAACTTTCCAAATAAACCTTTTTTAGACTTTTTGGTTAATGATTTTATCTGCTTCATTTGCTTTCTCATCATGTCATAACCTTTAATAAGTTTATTAACTTCTTGAATTGTAGTTCCTGCACCTAATGCTACTCTCTTCTTTCTAGAAGATGAATTTATTATAAGTGAAGGATTTTTTCTTTCTTTTGCTGTCATTGATTGAATTATAGCTTTCATTTTTGCCATTTGCTTTTCGCTTTTTTCCATATCAACAGCTTCTAATTGCTGAGCATTAACTCCTGGAAGCATTTCTAGTATTTTGTTTAGAGGCCCAAGCTTTTTCATTTGATCCATTGCAGTTAAGAAATCTTCAAAGTTAAATTCAGCATTCATCATTTTCTTTGAAAGATCTTCTGCTTCTTTTTCATCAATAGCTTCCTGAGCTTTTTCTATTAAGCTTAAGACATCTCCCATTCCTAATATTCTTGAAGCCATTCTTTCTGGATGAAAGACTTCAAAATCACTCATTTTTTCGCCAATACCTACATACTTAATTGGCTTTTGAGTTACACTTTTTATTGATAAAGCAGCTCCACCTCTTGTATCTCCATCAAGCTTAGTTAAAATTACACCAGTTAAATCTAGTTCATTATTAAATGTTTTTGCAACATTAACTGCATCTTGACCTGTCATTGAATCTACTACTAGTAAAACTTCATTTGGCTCCACTGCTACCTTTACATCTTTAAGTTCCTGCATAAGTTCCTCATCTATGTGAAGACGACCTGCAGTATCTATAATAATTACATTATTACCATCTTCTCTTCCTTGTTTTATAGCAGCTTTTGCTATATCAACTGGAGAAATCTTATCTCCCATTGAAAAAACAGGAATATCAATTTGTTTACCTACAACTTGTAATTGCTTTATCGCAGCTGGTCTGTATATATCACAAGCTACAAGTAAAGGCTTTTTGTTATTTTTTCTAAGGGCTAATGCAAGTTTTCCACACATGGTTGTCTTACCAGCACCTTGAAGTCCTACAAGCATTATAATAGTTGGACCATAGCTTGCATAATTAAGCTTGCTTTCAGTTCCTCCCATAAGTTGTGTTAATTCTTCATTTACAATTTTTATTACTTGTTGACCTGGTGTTAAACTTTCTAAAACATCTGACCCTACACATTTTTCACTTACATTTGCTATGAATTGTTTAACTATTTTAAAGTTAACATCTGCTTCAAGAAGTGCTAATTTTACTTCTCTCATAGCTTCTTTTATATCTTTTTCATTAAGCTTCCCTTTTCCCCTTAATTTTTTAAAGGTATTTTGAAGCTTTTCTGCTAATCCTTCAAAAGCCATATTAAACCTCCTTAATTATTACAAATCTTCTAATTGCTTTTTTAAATTATTTAACTCTTCTTCATTTAGAGAATATTTTTTTTGAAAATCCATTAAAAGATTAGTAATCTTTTTTTTGCGATTCATACTCTTTTGAAGTAGGTTTAACTTGTCTTCATAGGATCTAAGTAATTTGCAACATCTTTTTATTAAATCATAAGTTGCTTGACGACTTGTATGATTTAATTCTGAAATTTCACCTAATGATAAATCATCATCATAATAAACTTCCATTACTTCACGTTGCTTTTCTGTTAATAAAGGACCATATAAATCCATTAATAATGAAATCTCAACCCTATCTTCCATCAAACCACCTTACCTACAAAAGAGATAATAACAAATAATATTTAACCTGTCAAGTATTTTTACTTAACAGTTTTTAAAAAAGTGCTTCTGCAAAACTTTCTGCATCAAATTCTTGAAGGTCATCTATACCTTCTCCCACTCCAATATATTTTACTGGAATATTTAAAGTTTGTTTTATTGATATTACAACTCCACCTTTTGCAGTTCCATCTAGCTTAGTTAATATTATTCCATCAATAGGACATGCCTCCATAAACTGCTTTGCTTGTATAATTGCATTTTGTCCTGTTGTTCCATCTAAAACAAGTAAAGTTTCTTTCTTAGCTTCAGAAAACTCTCTGTCAATTATTCTATTTATTTTTGAAAGCTCATTCATAAGATTTTTCTTGTTGTGAAGTCTTCCTGCAGTATCACATATAAGAATATCTGTATTTCTTGCCTTTGCTGCTTGTATAGCATCAAATACTACAGCAGCTGGGTCTGAGCCTTCTTCATGCTTTACTAAGTCTACATTAGCTCTTTGGCTCCATACTTCAAGTTGGTCTATTGCTGCTGCTCTAAATGTATCTGCTGCTGCTAAAAGAACCTTTTTACCTTCTTCTTTGTTTTTAGCTGCAAGCTTTCCTATAGAGGTTGTCTTTCCAACTCCATTTACTCCTATTACTAATAAAACTTTCTTTTCTCCATTATCTTCCTCCTCTTCAACACCTTCTAAAAGCATATCCTTTATTACTTCTTTTAAAGCTGGATAAACCATTTCTACTTCATTTATTTTCTCTTTTCTTATTTTACTTTTTAATCTATCAATTATTTCAACAGTTGTATCCATCCCAATGTCTGCCATTATAAGGACTTCCTCAAGCTCATCATATAAATCATCATCAATAGTTATTGCAAGCTTTAATACCTCATTTATTTTATCTGTTAATCCATCTCTTGTTTTTGATAATCCATCCTTAAGTTTATTAAAAAGTTTTCCAAACATTATCATTATCCTCCTAATTAATTATTTGTTAAATCTACAGAAACCACTTTAGATATTCCCTTTTCCTCCATTGTAACTCCATATAAAACATCACTTGCTTCCATAGTTCCTTTTCTATGAGTAATTACAATAAATTGAGTATTTTTAGAGAATTCTTTTAAAAACTCTGCATATCTATAAACATTTGCATCATCAAGTGCTGCCTCAATTTCATCTAAAATACAAAAAGGAGTAGGCTTCATCTTTAAGATAGCAAACATTAAAGCAATTGCCGATAATACCTTTTCTCCACCAGACATAAGATTAATATTTTGAAGTTTTTTTCCTGGTGGCTCTACATTAATCTCAATGTTAGAAGTAAGCTCATCACCTTCTCCTAAGATAAGTTCAGCATTTCCTCCTTTGAATAATTCTTTAAAGGTTTCACTAAAGTTTTTATTAAGTATAACAAAATTTTCTTTAAATAGCACCTTCATTTTATCTGTCATTTCTTTTATAACTTCTAAAAGTTCAGTTTTAGCCCTCTCTAAGTCTTGTTCTTGAGTTGACATAAATTCAAATTTTTCTTTTACCTCTTCAAATTCTTCAATAGCTGCAAGATTTATTGTTCCTAAAGCTGTTACTTTTCTTTTTAAATTCATTATATCATTTTTAACACTTTCTGTATTCTCAATAGGAACAGCTATTTCTTTTCCCTCTGCTAATGTTAAGTTAAACTCTTCATTAAGCTTAGTATAAAATCCTTCTTTTTCAATTTCCTTTTTAGCCTTTTGAATCTCTTTTTTATTAAGCTCATTTTCTTCTTGGGCTATTATAATACTTTCCTCTTGGACAAGTGTCTCTTTTTCATTGAGCTTTTGCTTTAATTTTGATTTTTCAACATCATCTTGTTTAAAACTTTCCTCTAAGTTTAAAATTTCTTTATTCTCTACTTTTATAAATTCTTCTTTGTTTGAAATTTCTAAGTTTAATTCTTCTATCTTTAATTTACTGTTTTCTTCCTCAGCTTTTAAGGCTTTAGAATTTTTATTGCTTTCATTTATTTCTCTTTCTTTTCTTAAAAGCTCCTCTTCTTTATTATTTAATGTTTCATCTAAAGAAGCTTTTAATACCTTTATTTCTGTAAGTTTTTCTCTTTTTTCATCAATAGATTTTTTTAAGTTCTTTAAATTTTCTTGAAGGTTTATATTTCTATCTTTATTTTCAACATTTTGTCCTTGTATATCATTTAATTTTTCTTCTTTTTCTTTAAGTCTTTTGTTAAATGTTGAAATTTGTTCTTTAAGTCTATTAACTTCTTCTATTGAAACATCAACAGACTTATAGCTTCTATTTATCTCATTACTTAAAGATGCTATTTCTCCTTGATTTTTTGTTATCTCAATATTTCTAGAATGAATTTCATCTTTATTATTTAAAATATTTTCATCTAAATTTTTAATAGCAATTCTTAAGGCTTCTGATTCATTTAGTTCTCTTGATAATTCTTCATTTGTATTTTTTAATTTATTTTCAAGCTCTTCAATTTCACGCTTTCTTCCTAAGATATTTGTAAACCTTCCTTGTATACTTCCTCCTGTTAAAGCTCCTCCTGGTGCAATTATTTCTCCACTTAAAGTTACTATTCTATAGTTATTATTACCTTTTTTTGATATATTTAATGCACAATCCATATCTTTTGCTACAATAACCCTACCAAGTACATTATTTACTGCTTTTTCATACTTTTTTGGGTATTTTATTATATCAGCTGCAATTCCAATATACCCTTCCATAGATGTAATATTAATATCTAAAGTAAGTTTGTTGCCTTTAATATTATTAAGAGGAAGAAAAGTAGCTCTTCCAAGCTTGTTAATCTTTAAATAATTTATAAGCTCTTTAGCTATAGAATCTGTTTCTGTTATTATATTTGAAATACCTGCACCCAGTGCTATTTCTATTGCAATTTCATATTCTTTATCTATTTGTAGTATTTCTCCTAAAACTTTTGTACCACTTGCATTAGCTATTTTGCCTTTGTTGATTATTTCCATCAGGCTTTTAACTGACCTATTATATCCTTCATAATGCTTTTCTAGGTTTGATAGCATATTTTTATTAGCTTCAAATTCATTTAAATTTTTATTTAATTCTCTTAAATGGTTTTCTTTATTTTTAAGCTTAGATTTAAGAATTGAAATTTCTTTTGTGCTTTTTGTTATTGATTCATTTAAAGCAGTAACTATCTCTTTATTCTTATATCCATCTTTTTTTAAATCTTCTAATGTTTTTAAATTAATTTTTATATTAGCATTTATAGTATCAATAGATTTTTGTAAATTTTCAATTCTTTCATTTCTTAGTTTTATATCTTTGTTAATAAGAGTAATTTCATTCTTTATTTCAGAATTATTTGTTAAAAGTTGAAATTCTTCTTGTTTTAAATTTTCAATTTCACTTTCTATGCTAGTTATTTTTATCATACTCTCATTAAATTCATTTTCTAAGGATAATATTGTGTTTTTGGTACTTTCTTGTTCTTTCTTTTTCTTCTCTATATCAAGTTCCATAGATTCTTTTTCTTTTTTAAGATTTTCTAAATTTTTTATAATATTATTTAGATTTTCTCTATTTCGCTTTAATAAATTTTCTTGATTTAAAATCCTCTCTTTAAAGATTTGTATTTCATTTAAAGTATTTGAAATCTTTTCTTTCTTTTCATAATAAGTTCTTTTAGCTTCCTCATTCTTTTTTTCTATATTTTCTATGGATTTTTTTAAACTTTCAACATTATTTTTTTCGTTTAAAAGCTTTTCTTTCTTAGAATTAAGCTTAAATTGTTTTTCTTCTATTTCCTTATTAAATTTATATAAAATTTCTTCCATATTAGAAATATAATATACAATAAGAGAAACCTCTTTTATTTTTAAATCTGTAGATATTTCTCTATATTTAAGTGCTTTATTTCTTTCACTTTCTAAAGGTCCTAATCTTTCTTCATAAGTTGATAAAATATCTCTTATTCTTACTAAGTTGTCATCTGTGTTTTCAAGCTTTTTCTCAGCTTCCTCTTTTCTTGATTTATACTTAACAATCCCTGCTGCTTCTTCTAAAAGACTTCTTCTCTCCTCTGGCTTTCCACTTAAAATTGCTTCTATTTTTCCTTGACCAATTAATGAATATCCTTCCTTACCAATTCCAGTATCCATAAAAAGCTGAGTAATATCTTTTAATCTACATTTTGTTCCATTTAAAAGATACTCTGTTTCTCCTGATCTAAAAATTCTTCTAGTAACAGTTACCTCATTATATTCTATAGGAAGTTCTCCTTCTGAATTATCTAAAGTTAAAGAGACCTGTGCAAGCCCTACTGGCTTTCTAAATTGAGTTCCTGCAAAAATAACATCCTCCATTTTTCCGCCTCTTAATGTTTTTATACTTTGCTCTCCTAAAACCCATCTTACAGAATCAGAAATATTACTTTTTCCACTACCATTAGGTCCTACAACTGCAGTAACTCCTTTTTTAAATTTTAATTCAACTTTATCTGCAAAGGATTTAAAACCTCTAATTTCTAATGATTTTAAAAACAAATTCTCAACTCCTTATTAAAAAAATACCATTACTGATGGAATTAATCCAATTATAAAAACTATAAGCATTATTATTGCTAAGGCATATCTTAATTTATTTCTTGTTTCCTTTTTCATTTTATATTCACCTCTATTACATTTTTAGAAAATAATATACTTTTCTACTAAAAAAAGCAGATTGAATATATCATTTTGTTCTTCTGCCCTGCTAGCTTTAAGTCAGGATAAAACAATATATTTATTCTGCTTTAAGTAAAGGAAAGGAATACAAAAATATTTTTAAGCATTCCCACCTTTTTTAAAAAATATCTATTTTTCCTCTTTCAATATCACTTACAGCCTCTACTTTAATCTTATATCCTTCTTTTAAAAGACCATTAAAATAAAATTTTCCTCTAGCATAAAGCTTACTTATGTCTTTACTATTTATCCTTACTGTTCCTTCTTTTTTATCTTTAAGCTTTTCTCTTATAGAATCACATAAAATACTTCCTTCCACAAGTTCTCTAAAAGCTGGATGGAATGGTCCTGCTACAACGTCTTTGCCTTCGTTTATAGTATCTGTAGGTTGAAGTCCTATTCTTATAACTTGAACTCCTGCTTCTGTATACATAATATATAGCTTTTTGCATATTTCTACAGCTTCTTCTAAAGTGTATGGAATGTACTCTTTTCTATTATACATTATTTCCATAGGTGTGTCTTTAATTACTAAAGAAGGATATAACCTACATATATCTGGTTTCATCTCTATTGATTTTTTTACTGTTTCAATGTCCTTTTGGAAATTATCTTTAGGAAGTCCTGGCATTATTTGATGTCCTAAGGTTATGTCATATTCTTTTATAAGCTTAGAAGCTTTTTCCACCACTTTAGAGTCATGACCTCTTCCTGCTGCTATTAAAACCTCATCATCTAAAGATTGAACTCCTAATTCAATTATATCAACAGTGTAATCTTTTAAATAAGATAATATATAATCATCTATATAATCAGGACGTGTGGACATTCTTATTTTATCTATAAGCCCTTTATCTTTATATTCTTTTGCTACTTCTAAAAGTTCCCTTTGTTTTTCTTCTTTTATTGCAGTAAACGTCCCTCCAAAGAAGGAAATTTCAATTGTTGCATCTTTATTTAAAGTTTTTAAATATTCATCAACTATTTCTCGAACTTTTTTAGCATTAACCCCTTGTTCTTCTTTATTATTTTCTTTTTCTACTTTTTCAACTCCTGTTATCCTTACTTGATTGCAAAATACACAATTATGAGGACAACCTTCATGTGGAACAAAAATAGGTATAATATAATAATTCTTACTCATTTAAAACTCCTAATTTTATTAAAGCTTCTTTTGCACAGTTTTGTTCTGCTTCTTTTTTACTAAAACCATGACCTCTTCCCATAAATTTATCTTCTACATAAACCTCAACAAAAAATTTTCTTCTATGAGGAGGACCCTCAAATTTTGCAAGTTCATATTTAATGTCCACCTCTCCATCTTTTTGAAGATATTCTTGAAGATTGGTTTTAAAATCTAATACTATTTTATTATTTATTGCTTTTTTAATAATATCTTTAAAATTTTTAAATATAAACTCCTTAGCCTTTTCTAATCCATTATCTAAGTATATAGCTGCTATAACAGCCTCTACTGAATCTGCTTGAATAGAAACCCTTTCTCTTCCTCCTGTAAGCTCTTCTCCTTTACTCATAAGCATAAATGAAGACAAATTTAAATTTTGAGCTACTTCATAAAGAGAATTTTCACAAACTATTAAGCTTCTTATTTTTGTTAGTTCTCCTTCCGTCTTATACTTATAATTAGTGAATAAATATTCTGTTATTGTAAGTTGAAGCACTGAATCTCCTAAAAATTCAAGTCTTTCATTATATTTAGCACCCCTAGTTTGTTTAGCATAGGAGCTATGAGTTAAGGCAGTTTTTATAAGCTCAGGATTTTTAAATTTAACATTTAATATGTTTTCTACCTCATTTAGTTTAAACTTATCCATAATTCTTCTCCTTAGAAAAGTTTATTCTTCAATTTTTAGCTTTCTAATAAATTCAAGAATAAACTATTTATTTTAAAAACAAAATCCCGCATATCAAATGCGGGATTTTTTTATTCCTCATTATGTGCTTTTACATAGTTAACTACGTCACCTACTGTTTTAAAGCCTTCTACATCTTCATCAGGAATTTCCATTTCTAATTCATCTTCTAAAGCCATTATTAATTCAACAATGTCTAAAGAATCCGCATTTAAATCATCTATAAATGATGCCTCTAAAGTGATGCTTTCTGGATCAACACTTAACTTATCAGCTATAATTTCTTTTATCTTTTCAAACATTCTCTTCACCTCCTAAGCATAAAGCATTATATTTAGATGATATTATATAAATATTTATTCGTCAATACAAGTTTGTAATAAAATGTGCTTTTATTTATTAATATTTTAAAGCTAATCACTTTATAATAATACATTTACACTTATTTTTCTTTAAACTTTTCCTCTATTTTACTCAATATATCATTTTCTTTAAAAAGCTTAGCTTGTTTAATTGCATTTTTAAAAGCCTTTCCATCAGAGCTTCCATGAGCCTTAATGCAAATTCCATTTACTCCTAAAAATGGTGCTCCTCCAACTTCTTTATAATCAAATTTTACCTTTAGACTTTTAAATACAGGTTTTAAAAGTGCTGCTCCAAGCTTTGACATTATTGAAGATGAATATATTTCATCCTTTAACATTCCTAATATATTAGATGCTGAGCCTTCATACATCTTTAAGGCAGTATTTCCCACAAAGCCATCTGCTACTAAAACATTTACCTCTCCTCTTGGAATATCTCTTGGTTCAATATTTCCAACAAAATTAAAATTTTCTTCTTTTAAAAGCTTATAAGTAGCTTTAGTAAGTTCATTACCCTTTTCTTCTTCTGCTCCAATATTAAGAAGTCCTACAGAGGTATTTTTAGTGTTAAACATAGCCTCATAGTAAATTTTACCCATATGTGCAAATTGAACTAAATATTGAGGTTTACAATCTACATTTGCTCCAACATCCACAATCATGAATTTGCCATGTCTTCCAGGCATTATAGGTGCTAATGCTGGTCTTTCTACTCCTTTAATTCTTCCTACTACAAAAGTACAACCAGCTAAAAAAGCTCCTGTACTTCCTCCTGATATTATAGCTTCACATTCACCATCTTTTACAAGGTTAAGTGCTTTTACAATACTAGAATCCTTCTTTTTTCTTATAGCCATAACTGGATGCTCATTTGGCGAAATGACTTCATTTGTATGAACTAAAGTTACTCTATCTTTAGGATAAGTATATTTAGAAAGTTCTTTTTCTATCTCATCTTTTGGACCTGTTATATATATTTTTATATCTTCATACTCTTTTAACGCTTGAACAACGCCCTCTACAACTGCTTGAGGTGCATTGTCTCCACCCATTCCATCTATAGCTATTTTCATAACATGCACTGCTACTAAAAACATATACAAATGTATATGCTAGATGATTCGGATAAATCTCACGATTTTATCTTACTGTTTCAATGTATCTGCTTTTGTTATAAATAACTACTTACATTTGGTATGATACTCCACAGTCGTAAATTCCCGACTAGCCATCGGTACATACTTACAATAACTTTTATTGTGTTACTTTGTAAGTTTATTCCATCTAAGTAGCTCCTCCTTTCTCTAATATTTTCAATATTTGCCCTTGTTTCTTGGGACTTATACCATTGAGCAATCATTACCATCAAGGTTCTACCCTATAGTTAACAAGACTATTTCAACTTGTACTGGTTTTTTCCTATGATTCCATTTTCTATAAAGTCAGCACAAACTGCATCTCGGATTTTAGGTATTTTTGAGTATGTTCGCTCACATTTAATTATATTTTTAATAACTATTCTTCATGTTCATTTTTACCTGTATAAAAGAAAAGAAAGTCAGAAACATGACTTTCTTTATTCTTTAGTAACCACTTTTATTCTTCAGTAGCTACTACTTCTTTACCTTTATAGTAACCACATTTCTTACATACTCTATGAGCAAGCTTCATTTCATGACATTGTGGACATTCAACTATTCCAGGTATGCTCATTTTCATAGTTTGAGCTCTTCTTGAATCTCTTTTAGCTTTATATGTTTTTCTTGCTGGATTTCCCATCATTACACCTCCTTATTATTTAACAACGCCTTTAAGTCTGCCAATCTAAGATCTATATCTTCGTTGTTACAGCTGCATTCTTCCTTATTTAAGTTAGCTCCACAGCTTTGGCACAATCCTTTGCAATCTTCTTTGCAAAGTCTCTTAATAGGTAAGGTTGAAATTATTGCCTTTTCAACTATTTCAGTGATATCTATAACATCACTATTCACAAGAATTACTTCTTCATCTTCTAAAGTTTCATTGCTTGTAAACCTTTCTTCTATATCAATATCTATTGGATAGATAAAGGTATCTAAACATCTTGAACATATCAATTCTAAATTTCCTTTTAAATTAGCATTTAAAATTATTACCTCATCTTTATATGTAGTTTCTCCTAAGACAACTATTTTTTCTGGAGCTTTTATTTTTTCTCCATCAAAATAAAAATCTTTTAAATCTACATCATAGGAAACTTTTTTTGATTGTCCTTTTGGTGATTTAAGTTCTGAAAATTTTATCTTCATTTTTAAATCCTATTTTTTCTCCTTAGATAATATTAATTACACAAACACAATTCATTATATAAACTAAAGAATTAAAAGTCAAGTTATTAATTTAATAATTCCATTGTTTCTTTTGCAATCATTAATTCTTCATTAGTTGGTATTACAAATACTTTAACTTTTGAACCTTCTTTTGAAATTTCTGCAATTTCTCCATTTTGCTTATTTCTTTCTTTATCTAAATAAACTCCTAAGAATTCTAAGTTCTTTAAACAACCTTCTCTTATCATATCAGCATTTTCTCCAATTCCTGCTGTAAATACTATTACATCTAATCCACCCATAGCAGCTGCATATGCTCCAATTTGAGTTCTTATTTTATAAGTGTAAATATCTATTGCAAGAAGTGAACGTTCATCGTCTTTTTTGTATGCTGCATCTCTTACATCTCTAAAGTCTGAACTTAATCCTGATATTCCTAAAATACCAGATTTTTTATTTAATATTTCATTAACTTCATCTACTGAATATCCTAATTCTTTTATTAAATAAATTACTATAGCAGGGTCAATATCTCCAGACCTTGTTCCCATTGGCATACCTGCAAGAGGTGTAAATCCCATTGTAGTGTCTATTGATTTTCCATTCTTTACAGCTGTTAAAGAAACTCCATTTCCTAAATGACATGTTACTATTTTTAAGTCTTTTATATCTTTTCCTAAAACCTCTGCAACCTTTCCTGAAACATATTTATGACTTGTTCCATGGAAACCATATTTTCTTATTCCATGCTCTTTATATAATTCATATGGAAGTGCATAGCTATATGCTTCCTTTGGCATAGTTCCATGGAAAGCTGTATCAAATACAACTGCCATTGGAGTATTTGGCATTAATGCTTTACATGCTTCAATTCCAATTATATTAGGTCTATTATGAAGAGGAGCAAGCTTTACACATTCCTCTAAGTAAGCCATAACTTCATCATTTACAAGGACAGATTCAGAATATTTTTCTCCTCCATGTACAACTCTATGACCAACAGCAGATATTTCATTCATGTTCTTTATTACTCCATGTTTTTCATCTACTAAGGCTTCTAAAACCAATCTTATTGCGTCTTTATGACTTTCCATAGGTTCTTTTACTATATATTTTTCCCCATTAACTTTTTGAGTTAATATAGAACCTTCAATTCCTATTCTTTCAACTAATCCTTGAGCTAATACTCCTTCATTTTCCATATCTATTAATTGATATTTTAAAGATGAACTTCCACAGTTTATTACTAATATTTTCATAAATTTACCTTCCCCCTAGTTATATACTTATTAATTCATAGAAGCTTGAACTGCTGTAATAGCAACTACTTTTACTATATCTTCAGAACTACAACCTCTTGATAAATCATTAATTGGCTTTGCAAAACCTTGGCATATTGGTCCTATTGCTGATGCATTTGCAAATCTTTGAACTAATTTATATCCAATATTTCCTGATTGAAGATCTGGGAACACTAAAACATTTGCCTTTCCTGCAATTTGACTACCAGGTGCTTTTTGGTCTGCAACTTTTTTAACTATTGCTGCATCTAATTGTAATTCTCCATCTATTAATAAATCAGGTCTAAGCTCTTTTGCCTTTGTTGTAGCTTCTCTTACTTTAGTTACAGATTCATGGTCTGCACTTCCCATAGTAGAGAATGATAGCATTGCTACTTTTGGTTCAATTTTACATAATTTTTCAGCTGTTTCAGCTGTTGCTATTGCTATTGCTGCAAGCTGGTCTGAATTTGGATTTGGATTAACAGCACAATCAGAGAATAAAAGCATTCCTTCTTCTCCATATTCACTGTGAGGTACCATCATTATAAAAAAGCTTGATACAACAGATACCCCTGGTGCTGTTTTTATTATTTGTAATCCTGGTCTTAAAAGATCTCCTGTAGTATGAACTGCTCCTGAAACCATTCCATCTGCATCATCTAATTTTACCATCATTGTTGCAAAATATAATGGGTCTCTTACTATCTTTTCAGCCTTTGTTATAGTTATACCTTTATTTTTTCTTAATTCATAAAAAGCTTCAATATAGTCATTAAGTCTATCTGAAGTACCTGGATCTATAATTTCAACTCCACTTAAATCTACATTAAGTTCCTTTGCTCTTTCTAATATTTCCTCTTTGTTACCTATTAAAATAGGATAAGCAATGCCTTCCTTTTTTATTTTTTCAACTGCTACTATAGTTCTTTCCTCATTTCCTTCAGGAAGTACAATTTTTTTTCTATCAGCTTTTGCAGCTTCTAGAATTTTACTCATAAGTTCCATATTTTTCTCCTTTCAAAACGCCACACTTTTCTATACATATAATACTCCTATAATACCCTTTCTTTCAACCTAAATTTATTTAAATTTTTGTTTATTATTGATATAATTATATTACTTTTTATTTTGGAGGACTTAAATATATGAATGTAACTGGTATTATTACTGAATATAACCCTTTTCACCTAGGACACTTTCATCATCTTTTAGAATGTAAAAAAAATACATGTTGTGATGGAGTAATATGTGTTATGAGTGGAAATTTTGTTCAAAGAGGTATGCCTGCAATTATAGATAAGTGGAAAAGAGCTGAAATAGCTGTAAAAAATGGAGTTGATTTAGTTGTAGAACTTCCTCTTATATTTTCAACTTCCTCTGCTGAATCTTTTGCATATGGTGCTGTTGCTTTATTGAATGAGACAAAAATTGTAAATAACCTTTATTTTGGAAGTGAACATGGAAATATATCAGATTTAAATAAAATTGCTTCTGTCATTGTTAAAGAATCACCAGAATATAAAGATATTTTAAAAAAAGAATTATCAAAAGGACTTCCATATCATAATGCTAGGCTAAATTCTCTTAAAAATTATTTTAATGATATGGATTTAAAAGAAATAATTTCTAGTTCAAATAATATATTGGGAATTGAATATTTAAAAGCATTATTAAGGCTTAATAGTCCTATAAAACCTTATACATTAAAAAGAATAGGTTCTAATTATAATGATGAAAATATAACTTCTTCATATGCCTCTGCTACATCAATAAGAAACAGCTTAAATTTAAATAAATTTAATGAAATAAAAAATGTTGTTCCTAAAGAAAGTTATGAAGAAATAATAAATTTAAAAAATAATAATTATCCTTTTGTATATGCAGAAGATATTTTTCCTTATTTAAAGTATAAAATTTTAACAGAAGGAGAAAACTTATCAAAGCTTTTCCAACTTAAAGAAGGATTAGATAATAAAATTCAAAAAGAAATTTTAAATTCAGATAATTTAAATGATTTTATTTTGAATGTTAAAAGCAAACGCTATACCTATACAGCTATAAGTAGAGCCTTAATTTCTTTTTTTATAGGAATGGAAAACTTTCCTTTAGAGGATATAAAAAAATCCTTACCAAAGTATATACGCCCACTAGCTTTTAATGAAAATGGAAGTAAAATACTTAAAGAAATTAAAAATATGAACTCTATTAAGATAATAACTAAGGTTCCAAAAAAAATAGAAGACCCAATGCTTTTATTAGATTTACTTGGAACAAAGGCCTATTCAATATTAAATAAAAAAATATCTCCTATGGAAGACTATTTAAAAAGTCCAATTTTTATTAAATAAATTAATATAATAAAGCCATAAGAAATATAAATATTTAAGGAGGAAAAACTTTAACTTGCTTCAAAAGTATTAGTTTCCTTATGTTATTCAGTCGTTCCGTCGACAGGCTCCAAGTCACGCCTTCATAAAATAAGGAAACTAATACTTTAATAAGCAAAATTAAATTAAAAATATTGAATTAAAATATTATAAAGGAAAATTTTTATGTTTTATATTTTATTATGGATTTTTATTATTATTTTTTTACTTATATTATTAAAGCTTTTAAATATAAATAAAAACTATGTAATATGTTTTTTTATAACTCTATTCATAATATTATTTATAGTAAATATTAAAATTTCACTTAAAGCTTCTCTTGATGGTGCTAAGCTTTGGTTTAAGGCAATACTTCCTACTTCTTTTCCTTTTGCAGTCATTTGTAATCTTCTTATTTCCTATGATGGTATTACTTTATATTCAAAGCTTTTAGGACCATTAATATGTAAACCCTTAAAGCTTTCTAAAAATTCTTCATTTCCTCTTACAGTAAGCTTTTTATGTGGATATCCATTAGGAAGTAAATTTTCTGCTGATACTTATGATTTAGGGTACATTGAAAGAAATGAATATATACGTTTAATAAATATTGCTACAAATTGTGGTCCTCTTTTTTTAATAGGTACTGTTGGATGTGCTATGCTTAACAATATAAGCTATGGATATTTATTACTGATTGGAAATTATCTATCTATTATAATTATAGGATTAATTACAATAAAAAAAAGAATTCCTCTTTCACAAAAAGAAAGGGAAAAATTTATTCAAAATCCTATTGAAAATAATTTAGGTTCTGCTTTAAAGAAAGCACTTGAAGATGGAATTAATACTGCTTTATCAATTGGAGGATTTATTATAATATTTTCAGTTATTATTGCAATTATAAAAAATAATAATATTTTCTCTACTATATTTTTTAAAATAGAATCATTTTTACACTTAGAACCTAATTCATTATATGCCATTTTTTTAGGAAGTATAGAAATAACAAATGGTTGCAACATATTATCCTCTTCAAGTTTATCTATTCCTTTAAAACTTAGTCTTATAAGTTTTTTATGTTCTTTTTCAGGTTTATCTATAATAGCTCAATCTTATTCTTTTATGAGTAAACACAATATATCTTTATTAAAATACTTTGTTTTAAAATTTTTACAAGGAGTACTAAGCTTTTTTATAACTCTTATCTTTTCAAATCTTCTTACTACTTCTGCTTCTAATATAACTAATATCTCATTAGAATTAAATTATTATAGTTTATTAGTTCCAATTATTATATTAATACTTATTTTTATTATAAGTAAGCTTTTTTCAAAATTATTTCATATCTTGTAATTCTTTTATATTTTCTTTAATAGTTGAGCTAATACCATTAATATTATTATCAATATCCATAGCTGCTTTTCTATAGCATTCTTCAATGGTTCTTATTAGCTCTTCTCTTTTTTCTTCTAGTTGTTTATCTAAGTCAGTTAAAATTTCATTTGAATAATCTCTAGAACCTAATCTTATTGCTTTTGCATCCTTTTTTGCAGATGAAATTATCTCCTGAGCACGAATTTTAGCTTCTTTAACAATATCATGTCTTTCAACATTTTGTCTCATGATTTCAATTGTTTCTCTTCTAACAGAATTATACTCTTCCTTAGCTTCTCCTAAAATTCTGTCCTTTTCATTTACAATCCATTTAGCTTTTTTAAATTCATCTGGAAGATAATTTACTATTTGATCTATTATCTCTAAGACATCCTTTTTGTCTATCATGGCCTTTCCACTAATAGGCACTCTTGGAGCTCTTTCTATGGTATCTTGAAGATACTCTAAAAGCTGTATAACATTAAAATTTATTTCATTTTCCATAATTCTCCCCTTCCTTATTTGTACCTTGCCACAATATCTGGAATTATTTCATCTGGTACTAATCCCTTTAAACATCCTTTAAATTTTGCTACTTGTTTTACGTTTGAAGAACTTACGTAAGCATATTGTGCTGATGTCATCATAAACAAAGTTTCTACCTCTGGATCTAATTTACTATTCATAAGAGCCATTTGAAATTCATATTCAAAATCCGAAAATGCTCTAAGACCTTTTAATATAACTTTTGAATCATATTTTTTCACAAAATCTATTAATAACCCATTAAAGCTTACAACTTCTACATTTGGTAAATGCTTTGTAACTCTTTTTATAAGTTCTACTCTTTCTTCAATGTTAAATAATCCTTTTTTATCAACATTTATTAATACTCCAACTATAAGCTTATCAAAAACCTTTGCTCCTCTTGTTATAATATCTAAATGCCCATTAGTAATGGGATCAAAGCTTCCTGGATAAATTGCAACTTTCATTATTAATCCTCCAAATATTTATAAAAACAAACTGTTGTATTTCCATATTTTTTACTTCTAATAAGTTTTATATCTTTATAACCTTCATATATTTCTTCAATACTATCAATTTTAGTAACTATAATTCCTTCTTTATCCATCATATTATTTTCTTCTATTATTTTTATTGCTTCTGGAATCATTTCCTTACAATATGGTGGGTCTATAAATATTAAATCAAATACTTTCCCTTTCTTTGCTAAAAGTCTTAAGGCTTCATAAGAATCCATATTTAATGTATGAGCAAAGTCTTGAAACTTAAGCTTTTTAACATTTTCTTTTAATAATGGGTAAGTAACAGGACTTTTATCTATTAAATATACTTCCTTAGCCCCTCTACTAGCAGCTTCTAATCCTAAACTCCCTGTTCCTGCAAAAACATCAACAACCTCTGCATTTGGAATATATCCTTGAATAATGCTAAACATGGCTTCCTTAACTCTATCTAAGGTTGGTCTTGTTTCCATGGTTGCAGGAGGAATTAACTTTTGTCCTTTTGCTTTTCCTGCTATTATCCTCATTTTTCTCCTCCTTGTATGTATGATATATTATTTTATCATATAAGACAATCTTATACAATTTTTAATTAAAACATATATATTTACTACTTTTATTTAATCCTTGTGAAATTTCATAAACAAGCCTTTTACTTTCTTGGTCTTCTTTCTCTAAAACTTTTGCTGCTTCTTCTCTTGCAGCTCTTAAAATACTTATATCATTATAAACATCAGAAAGAACAAAGCCTTCTTCTCCACTTTGTTTAGTTCCAAACATTTCTCCTGCTCCTCTAAGCTTTAAATCTTGCTCTGATATATAAAATCCATCATTTGAATTTGTCATTATTTCCATTCTTTGCTTTGTTACTTTGCTTTTTATATTACCTATCAATATGCAATAAGATTCGTATTCCCCTCTTCCTACTCTTCCTCTAAGCTGGTGAAGTTGAGCTAAACCAAATCTTTCAGAATTCTCAATAATCATAACTGAAGCATTAGGAACATTTACTCCAACCTCAATTACTGTAGTTGAAATTAATACCTTTATTTTATCATCTTTAAAGTCATTTATAATTTCATCTTTTTCTGAAGGTTTCATTTTTCCATGAAGTATCTTTACTGAAACATCTTTAAATATTTCCTCTTTAAGCTTTTTATAAACACTTTCTACAGAATTTAATTGTACTTTTTCATCCTCCTCAATAAGAGGGCATACAACATATACCTGCCTACCCTTATTTATTTCATTATACGCCAGTTTATATGCTCTATTTCTTTCATTTTCATTAAAAAATCTTGTTTCTATTTTTTTTCTTCCTGGAGGAAGCTCATCAATTATAGAAACATCTAAATCTGAATATAAATATAATGCTAATGTCCTTGGTATAGGAGTTGCTGTCATTACAATAACATCTGCTCTTTTTCCCTTATTTATAAGTCTGCTTCTTTGTTCCACTCCAAATCTATGTTGTTCATCTGTAACTACAAGTCCTAATTTGTTAAATTCAACATCTTCTTGTATTAAAGCGTGAGTACCTATAACTACAACAGGCTCTTCTTCCTTTATCCTTTCTTTTATCCTTAATTTTTCCTTAGCTGAAGTGCTTCCAGTTAAAAGCTCTATATTTACATTAAAAGGTGATAAAAGCTTTTTTGCTTCTTTATAATGCTGATTTGCAAGTATTTCTGTGGGAGCCATAAAAGCAGATTTATATCCATTTGTATAAACATTAAATATGGCAATTAAAGCTACTATTGTCTTTCCACTTCCTACATCACCTTGAACTAATCTATTCATTGGAGTATTACTTTTTTCATCTCTAAGTATTTCTCTTACCACTCTTGTCTGAGCATTTGTAAGGCTATATGGAAGAGAAGCTTTAAGAGCTTTCATTTCTTCTTTCCATGGAAAACTTATTCCTTCGCTTTTTGCTTTTATATTTTTTTTAAGTAAAAGAAGCTTCATAGAATAGGTAAATAATTCCTGAAACTTTAACCTTGTAATAGCTTCATCAAGCATATATTTATCTTTTGGAAAATGTATCTCTCTTATAGCTTTGTCTAAAGAAATAAATTTATATTTTTCACAAATTTCTTTAGGTAGATTTTCTTTAATTTTAATAGAATCTAAAACAGAACTTATTAACTTTGTAAGAAGCTTATCTGTTAAGTCACCTTTAAGAGGATATTTAGGTATTATTTCACTCTTTAAGGCTTCCTGCCCTCCAATTAAAGGATTAATTATCTCAAGGTTCATCCCTTGCTTTTTAAATTTACCAATCAAATTATATTTCATTCCTATTTTAAAATTTTTCTTTACATAGGGCTGATTAAACCACTTACCTTCAAGCTTATGTCTATTATAGTCAAATTCAATAACAGATAATATTTTCCCAGTTCCTGTTTTTATATCTCTTTTAAATCCTGTGACTTCACATGTTAAAAGTTGCTTTTCTTCTTCATTAATCTCCTCAAAAGGAATATTTCCATTTACAAATTCATAATCCCTAGGAAAATATAAAAGCAAATCAAGAATATTAAAAATAGAAACCTTATTTAATCTTTCTAAAACCTTTGGCCCAACTCCTTTTAAGGTTGAAATATCACTATATATATCCATATAAAAACAACTCCACTTTCCTTTAAATAAAATTTAAAAAGCACCTATAAAAGGTGCTTAAGTTAAAATTAATTATTCTACAGAAACTAAGAAATAATATAAAGGTTGCTCACCCTTATAGCATTGGATATCTAAGTCTTCATACTTTTCTTCAAGATTTGAAATAAAGCTACTTACCTCTTCTTCATTTACATCTGCTCCATAATAAACAGTTATAAGCTCACTATTTTCATCTACCATATCTGAAATAACTTTATTAGTAACTTCAAACTTATCTTCTCCAACTTCCTTTATTTTACCTTCTATTAGTCCAAGGATATTTCCCTTCTTAATTTCCATTCCATCCATCTCAGTATCTCTTACTGCATATGTTATAGAACCTGTTTTTACTGTGGAAATTAATTCTTTTAATTCCTCTTCATTTTCATCTACTTCCCCTTGTGAATCAAACATTGTTATACATGTTATTCCTTGAGGAATTGAAGTTGTAGGAATTACTCTTACATCCTTATCACTTATTTCTGCTGCTTGATTTGATGCCATGATAATATTTTTATTATTTGGAAGAACAAAAATATGGTCTGCATTTATCTTATCAATGCAATCTAATATATCTTGTGTTGAAGGGTTCATTGTTTGACCACCTTCAATAACATAGTCTACTCCTAAGTCTTTGAATATGTTTGTAATTCCATTTCCCATAGCAACTGTTATAAAAGCATATTTTTTATGTTCTTCTTTTATAGATTCTTCTTCTTTTTTTGCTTCTGCTGCTTTAATTCCAAGAATCTCTCTATGTTCTTCTCTCATATTATCTATTTTTATCTTTGATAGTTCTCCTATCTTTATAGCTTTTGATAATACATTTCCTGGGTCATTTGTATGAATATGAACTTTTATTACATCATCATATCCAACAACTATCATAGAATCTCCAAGAGGTGCTATTTCATCTTGAAATTCTTTTGCTTTTTTAGCATCTCCCATAATTATAAATTCTGTACAATATCCAAATTTAATATCTGCCTCAACTGTTGAATTTGCTCCTGAAGTACTTTTAGGTCCTCCTTGGGATATAGTTACATCACTAATATCTGCCTCAATTCCTTCTGAAAGAGCTTGAGCCATTCCTCCTAATATTATATAAAGACCCATTCCTCCTGAATCTACAACCTTTGCCTTTTTTAAAGCTGGTAATAAATCTGGTGTCTTATCAAGCATAATCTTTGCTGCT
This sequence comes from uncultured Clostridium sp., assembly GCA_902785295.1. Classification (GTDB taxonomy): domain Bacteria; phylum Bacillota; class Clostridia; order Clostridiales; family Clostridiaceae; genus Clostridium. The sequence goes on along the minus strand of CACZYK010000003.1, from coordinate 52,871 downwards.
TTTGTAGCTTCTTCTAAAAGCTCTGATATATCATCTTTTTCTGAGTTTACTGCTTCTTCTGCTGTTGCCCTTATAACTGAAAGAATTGTACCTTCTGTTGGTCTCATAACTGCTTTATAAGCTGATTTTGAACCTTCATTTAATGCAGCTGCAAACTGACTTGCATCAGCAGTTTCTAATCCCTCAAAACCTTTAGATATACCTCTTAAAATTTGAGATAATATAACTCCTGAATTTCCTCTTGCGCCCATTAAGGCTCCTTTTGCAAGCTTTTTAGAAACTTCTCCAATAGATGAAGAGTTTATGTTTTCGATTTCTTTTACTGCTGCTTTAAATGTCATTGACATATTAGTTCCAGTATCTCCATCTGGTACTGGAAAAACATTAAGTGAATTTACAAATTCACTATTTTCAGCTAATTTATTACTAGCATTCACTACCATGTTATAAAAATCATGGCCATTTATTGCTTTGTATTCCATTATTAAATCCTCCTAGACTCTTACAGCTTGAATATTAACTGTTATTGATGCTACCTTTAAACCAGTATAATTTTCAACGCTATAACGTACCTTTTGAATTATATTATTAGCTATTACTGAAATTTTTGTTCCATATTCAACCATAACAAATACTTCAATATTTAATTTTTCATTCTCTGTAAACTTAATTTTAACTCCCTTAGTCAAATTTTCTATTCTCATAAGCTGCCATAGACCATCACTAGCATTTTGTGATACCATCCCTACAACACCATAACATTCCATTGTTGATAATCCAACTATTTTTGCTAAAACTTCATCTGAGTAATGTATTTTTCCATTTTCCTTTGAAAATCCTACCATTACAACTCCTCCTTATAATCCGTTAGATATATTTTATATTAGAAATCTATATTATTCAAGGTTTATCAAATATAATTCTAATTTTTTTAAAAATTTACTTGCACATTCTATTGTTTTTATGATAAAATCTTTTTGTCCTATTGAAGAGATATTATCTTCACTATATAAGGAGGTGTTTTCAAGTGTCAAGAAGATGCGAAATATGCGATAAGGGCGTTGTTGCTGGTGTACAATTTAGTCACTCTCATCGTCAATCAAAGAGAACTTGGGCTCCTAACATAAAGAGAGTAAAGGCTTTAGTTAACGGAACTCCAAAGACAGTTCATGTTTGTACAAGATGCCTTAGATCAGGTAAGGTTCAAAGAGCTATATAAATTTAATAGCAATAGAAAGATGCAATTTCCAAAGGAATTTGCATTTTTCTATTTTTAGGAATTTTTATGTATCTTATTTCTACTTTTTTCTTCTGAAGAATCTTAAAAACTTTGAGATAAAGCTAGGTAATTTTATAGCTAAAATTTTCATTTCTATACCTCCAATTTTTATATTCTATTTTATATTATGTAATAGCCATATAAATTGTGTATATTTTAATCTATTGGAAAAATTACCATTATTATTCCTTCATCAAAAGATATTGTTATATCCTTATCTAAAAATTCATTACATATAGCTCTTGGCTCTAAAAGGGTCATATCATAATTTTTAAGGCTATATTTTGCTCCCATTATATTTATATTCTTAACTACATTTGAAAGAGCATGAAAGCTTATAATCTGCCCTTCTTGACCCTTAAACGTAGTTTTCTTATCAATAAGAAAAATTCTATTATTATCATCTATTATTTCTAACTTAATTTTATCTTTTAACGCCATAAATAATATGCCTAAATTAGCTAAAGTATGGTCTAATCTAGTTCCTGTTACACCAAACATTATAATTTCATCTGCTCCATTTTCTTTTGCTTTAATATATCCTAAATGAGTATCTGTATAATCTTTTTCTGGATTATATTTTTCTGATTTAACTCCCCTTTTTATAAATTCTTCAATATATTCTTTTTTTGCAGAATCAAAATCTCCTAAAATAAGATGAGGAGTAATATTATACTCATAAAAGGTGTTGCAACCCTTATCTACTCCTATTAACATATCATCTTCTTTAATATAACTTAAAAGTAACTCCTTTGAGGGAGCCTTTCCTCCACTTATTATAATTGCTCTCATTACTTTTTCCTTCTCTCTTTAATTATTACCATTTTTTATATTTTTCATTCTCTAAAATTTCTTCTAACATTCTTACATAAAATTCATACCTATGTTCTTTTATTATTTTATCCTCTACAGCTTTTTTTACTGCACAATTAGGCTCTTTGTAATGAAGGCATCCTCTAAACTTGCAACAATCATTATATTGACTAAATTCAGGAAAACAGTATTTAAGCTCTTCCTTAGGGATAAAAGAAACATTTAATGTGGAAAACCCTGGTGTATCTACAATATAACCATCTTCTATTTCTATAAGTTCACTATGTCTTGTTGTATGTCTTCCTCTTCCTATTTTTTCACTTACAATTCCAGTTTCCATATGTTCTTTAAATATAAGATTATTTATTAAAGTTGACTTTCCTACTCCAGAAGGTCCACACAAAACAGTAGTATTTCCTTTAATCTTTTCTCTAAGACCCTCTATTCCTTTTCCTTCATTAGCTTTTATAAATAATACCTCATAACCTATATCATTTATTTTTTGTTTAAGCTCTTCTTTCTCTTTTTCTGAAACTAAATCTATTTTATTTAAACATACAATAGGCTCTATATTATTACTTTCACATAAAACTAAAAATCTATTTAAAAGATCAAAATTTAAATCTGGATTTTTTACTGCAAATACAACAAAGGCTAAAGTTATATTAGCTACAGTTGGACGTATAAGTTCACTTTTTCTTTCATGTATGTCCTCTATAACTCCTTTGCCATTTTTCATTACCTCAATTGTAACATCATCTCCAACCATAGGTTTCATATCCTTATGACGAAACTTTCCCCTTGCCTTACATTCTATTATTCCTTCATTAGTTTTTATGTAATAAAATCCACCTATTCCCTTAATAATTTTTCCTTCCATACTACCTCCATTTTTTTATTTCTACCATAAATATAATAACCATTTTTATTATATTTTTGCAAACTATTTTTAGAATAAAAATCAAGGTAGTGTCTTTTTTAATTTTATCATTTTAAAAGACACTACCTTATTTTAATTAATTGTGACTAACTGTTGATGACTCATTGTTATTATCATTATTATTATTATCATTATTATTATTATCATTATTGTTATTGTTGTTTTCATTATTATTGTCACCATTATTATTGTCACCATTATTGTTATCACTAGGATTATATGAGCTTTGTTCCATGTTTAATGTAATTGATTGACTTGGTTTTGCATATTGTTGGCTTACACTTTCTACAAGATCATTTTTATTTCCTGTACCACCTAAAGAAATATTACTTCTCTTGAATCCTAAATTAACCAAATATTCAATTGCATCATAACCATTCATACCAATAACATCAGTTAAGGATATACTTTGTTCTTTTTCTTCTTCTTTATATCCTATATAAATAGTAATTGAAGTTCCTGCTTGAACGCTCTTTCCTGGTTCTATAGACTGCTTTACAACAACATTAACATTACTGTCATCCTTAACTTTAATTGTTTGAACATCTGCTACAGTTAATCCTGATTGTTCAAGAGTACTCTTTGCCCTATTTTCAGACATTCCCATAACATCTTCTACAGTTACATATTTAATTTCTTTACCTTTACTTACATATATTTTTATTTCAGTCTCATTTGAAACTTCTTCACCAGCATCTGGATCTGTTCCTATTACTTCTCCAGAAGGAATACTGTTTGAATATTGCTCAATAATCTCGTAATTATTAAGGTCGCTTTCTTCTAATAAAGCCTTAGCATCATCAAGAGTAGATTCTGTTAAATCAGGCATTTTTATCTTTGTTTGACCGCCACTTACTATAACCCTTACTTCAGTTTTTATTTTTACACTTGTTCCAACCTTTGGATAAACACTTATGATTGTACCTTCTGGCTTATCACTTTCTTCTGTTCCACCTTCAACAAGCTTTAATTGTACTTTGCTTAATTCAGTTTTGGCTTGTTCAATAGTCATTCCCTCTATTGGTGGAACATTTACCTCATTCTTGCTTTCACTACTTCCTGTATTACTATTTCCAAGAGCATTATATCCAACTACTCCTATAAGACATATTGCTAAAATACTTACTATAGTTACTATTATTTTTTTTGACTTATTTCCTTTTTTTCTACTTCTATGATAGTTATCATAATCATCGTCATCATAATCATCGTCATCATAATCGTCATCATCATAATCATAGTTATCATCATTTTCGTCGTCATAATCATCATCATTATCATAACTATCATCATAACCTTCATAGTTATTAGAAGTTGAATTTTTAATATTATTTATTTCTTCTGGATTTACTGCACTCATTATTATTGTATGTCCATCATCCTCTCTAGTATTAGCTCCTATTTTTACATTTGGATCATCTTTAATCTTTTGAAGATCATTTATAAGTTCCTTTGCAGTTTGATATCTTTTACTTGGCTCTTTACTCATAGCTTTTAAAATAAGATTATTTAAGCTTTCTGGAATTTTAGAATTAATTTGTTTGGGTGGTATTGGTTCTTCTTGTATATGCTTTAAAGCAACAGTTACTGGAGATTCTGCATCAAAAGGAAGTCTTCCTGTTGTCATTTCATATATAACAACTCCTAATGAGTATAAATCTGTTCTAGCATCTAAAAAGCTTCCCTTAGCTTGTTCTGGTGAAAAGTAATGAGCTGAGCCCATGACTGTTGAAGAATTTGTTAATGTTCCAGAACCTGAAGATTTCGCAATTCCAAAATCTGTAACCTTTATAACTCCATCTTCTGTTACTAAAATATTTTGAGGTTTTACATCTCTATGAATTATTCCATTTTTATGTGCACAATCTAATGCTTTAGCTACTTGAATTGCTATTTTTATAGCAGTTTCATAATTCATTTTTCCAAATTCAACTATTAATTCCTTTAAAGTTTTACCTTGAACAAGTTCCATTACAATATAGTTAATATTATCTTGACTTCCTACATCTAAAACATTAACTATATTGTTATCAGATAAAGCTGCTATTGCAGTTGCTTCCTTTTTAAATTTTTCAACAATTTCTTCATTACTTACAAGAGATTCTTTAAGAATTTTTACTGCTACAAATCTATTAAGTTTATTACATCGGGCCTTATATACTTCGGACATTCCACCTTCTCCGATTTTTTCCAGAATCTCATATCTATTTCCCAATATTTGTCCTATCATATCTTCTCTCCTCCAAACAACAATACTGTTATATTATCCTTTCCACCTCTATATTTGGCTAATTCAACAAGTTTGTTGCAAGCCTCATCTAAATCACTACTTTTATGTACTATTTCTAAAATTTCCTTTTTAGATAATTCATTTGTAAGTCCATCCGTACAAAGCATATAAATATCAAATTCATCTTTATCCATTTGAAAAATATCAACATCTACATGAGAACTTGTTCCAACAGCTCGTGTAATTATATTCTTTTTAGGATGCTTACTAGCTTGTTGCTCCGATATTGAACCTGCATCAAGTAATTCTTGAACAAGAGAATGGTCTTTGGTTAGTTTAACAATATAATTATTTTTTATTCCAAAACATGAACTATCTCCTACATTTGCAATCTGAATTTTATCTTCAAAAGTCATACAAGCAGTAATGGTTGTTCCCATTCCATTTAGTCTTTCACTTTCCTTAGAATTATTAAATATATCTATATTTACTTTCTTAACAGCTCTTCTTAAAAGCTTATTTTTATCTATATCATTAAAATGATTATATACATATTCTACAATACCAACAGAAGCCATTCTACTAGCAACTTCTCCTGCATTATGACCTCCCATTCCATCAGCTACAACATAAATTCCATAATCATCCTTTTCAATATAACTTGCAAAGTCTTCATTTAGACTTCTTGACTTTCCCACATCAGTTAAAATAGCAACCATTTACTTCTCCCCTTCTACCTATGCCACAAACAATTTTATCTTTACTTTTAATTCTTCTATTTGGCTTTGTGTAAAATTTTTTTGCTAAACATTACTTTAAATAACTTCTTCTAAGCTGTCCACAGGCTGCATTTATATCGCTTCCCATTTCACGTCTTACAGTAACTTCAATGCCCATATTTTTTAAAATATTCTCAAATTCATTTATAGTTTTTTCTGATGACCTTTTAAATGAATTTTCCTTTACTTCGTTAACAGGAATTAAATTTACATGACATAACATGCCTTTTAAAAGCTTACCTAATGATTTTGCATCTTCAATACTATCATTTACATCCTTAACTAAGGAATATTCAAAAGTTATTCTTCTTTTTGTTTTATTAATATAATATTGACAAGCCTCAAGAATTTCTTTTATTGAATATTTGTTTGCTATTGGCATAATTTCTTTTCTTTTTTCATCACTAAAAGCATGAAGAGAAATTGCAAGAGTAACACTATATTCTTTATCTGCTAGTTCATATATCTTGGGCACTATACCACAGGTAGATAAAGTAATGTGTCTTTGCCCAATATTTAATCCATACTCTGCATTAATAAGCTTTAAAAATTTTATAACATTATCATAGTTATCAAGTGGTTCCCCACTTCCCATTAAAACCACATTAGAAATTCTTTCTCCTAATAATTTTTGAGCAACTAATATTTGAGATAATATTTCTCCAGCTGTCAAATCTCTAACCTTTCCATCTATTGTTGAAGCACAAAACTTACAGCCCATTCTACATCCTACTTGAGTGGAAATGCATATAGAATTACCATATTTATACTTCATGATTACACATTCAATTAAATTGCCATCTTTTAAAGCTAATAATAGTTTTTTTGTTCCATCAAATTTAGATACATATTCTTGAACTATTTTAGGAGCTCCAATATAAAAATTTTCTTTAAGTTTCTCTTTTAATGGTTTAGGTATATTTTTCATCTCATCAAAATCAAAACAATCTTTATATATCCATGAAAAAACTTGTTTTGCTCTAAAAGCACTTTCTTCATGTTCCTTCATCCATTCTTGCAATTCTTCTAGTGTATAATTTAATATATTATTCATATATTACTCCTAACATTTCTTAATCTTAGTTACAAAGAATCCATCCATATATTGATTTGGGAATATTGTTAATGTGCCTAATTCATCATATCTTAGATTTTCTTCCCTTCCAACAAATATTTTTTCAATCTTTGCATCTTTATGTTTATTTAAGAACCATGTTATATTTTCTTGGTTTTCTTCTTTATTAACTGTACAAGTTGAATATACCATAATTCCACCTTTTTTTAAGTATTCCCAAGCATTTTCCATTATTTTTCTTTGTATTTCTATAAGTTCTTTTATTTCATTTCTCTTCTTAGTCCACTTTATTTCTGGTTTCTTTCTTATTATACCTATACCAGAACATGGCACATCAATAAGCACTCTATCTGCTAAACCTATTAAATTAACATTAAGCTTTGTTGCATCCATTTCTCCTAAATCAATATTTGTTATTCCTAATCTTTCAGCATTTTCTCTAACAAGTTCTAACTTTTGTGGATATAAATCAAAAGCTAATACTTTTCCTGTATTATTTAAAAGCTCTCCTATATGAGTTGTCTTTCCACCAGGAGCACAACATAAATCTATAACTGTAAGATTATCCTCAATGTCTAATAATGGTGCAACAAGCATAGCACTTTCATCTTGTACTGTTATTTTTCCATCAATAAATGCTTGATTTTTTTCTATTGCTTTTCCACCTGTTATTGAAATTGCTTCTGGACAAACTTCTCCTTCTTCAACTTCATAACCTTGTGCTTCTAATTCTTCAAATACATCTTCATAATCTGCTTTAATATTATTAACTCTTACTGTTACTCCCGGAGTATTATTAAGTTCTTCTAATATTCTTATTGCTTCTGATTCTCCATATTGTTTTATAAGCATTCTTATCATCCAAGGCTCAAATGATAAGTTAAATGCTAATTCATCAATTTTATTTCTAAAATTAACTTCTATGTTTTGTTCCTTATTTAAATAGTTTCTTAGTATTCCATTCACTAATTTTCCATCCTTCTCTGAGATTTCCTTTGCAAGCTCTACAGCTTCATTACATGCTGCATAAGATGGAATTTTATCTAAGAATTTTATTTGATATATAGCTACTCTTAAAATAGTTAATACCTTTTTATCCATTACAGATAAGTCTTTAACTAAAGCTTCTAAAATCATATCTATTGTCTTTAATCTTCTTAAAGTTCCATAAACAATTTCTGTTGTAAGTGCTTTATCTTGTTCAGACAAATCTGATTCATTTAATTCTTTTGAAAGTATTATGTTAGAATAAGCTCCTTCTCTAATAACTCTATCTAATACCTTTACTGCAATCTCTCTACTATTCATATATCTTACCTCTTAATCATCATTTCTATTACTTATTACTAATAATCTAATCAATTGTGAAATTGAATGTAAAACTGCTGCTACATAAGTCATTGCTGCTGCCTTTAAAACTTTTTTTGCTCCTTTTGCTTCATCTTCATAAAGTATATTTCTACTTTTCAATATTGAAAGTGCCCTAGATGAAGCATTAAACTCTACTGGAAGTGTTATTAATTGAAATACAACAACCCCAGAAAATAATATTATACCTATTGTTGTTAACTTTGAAATTCCTAAAACTAATCCTAAGAAAAATACAATCCATGAAAAAGATGAGCCTATATTTACTATAGGTACAATGGCATTTCTTACTACAATAGGCTTATAGCTTTCTTTATGCTGTATCGCATGCCCAACTTCATGTGCTGCTATTCCAGCAGCTGCTACACTACTTCCATTATATACATCTGGAGATAGTCTTAGAATTCTTTCACTTGGTGAATAATGGTCTCCAAGCTCTTGATTTATTATTTGTATTTGAATATCAAATAATCCTGCTTCATCAAGCATCATTCTTGCAACCTGCTGACCAGTATAGCCATTTCTAGTACCTACGCTTTTATATTTTGAGTAGGTTCTACTAATTTGCATTTGTGCAATAAAGCTTATAATAACAGCTGGTATTAGAATTAACATTGTTGAATCATAATAAAACATAAAAGTCCCTCCTATTTTAGGATAGTGTTTTCTTCAATACTATTTCCATTTATATACTGCTTAACTTCTAATGGCTTTCCATTTGGAAATTGAACCTTTTTTATAAGTAATATATTTTCTGCACAAGCTACTTTTACTCCTTCTTTTGAAACATTCAAAATTGTTCCTGGCTCTTTTTTGCTGTTTTCTTTTATGACTTGTGCTTCAAATATTTTCATTGGTTTTTCATTATAATAAGTATAAGCTATAGGCCAAGGATTTAATCCTCTTATTAAATTATTGACAGTTTCAGCATTTTCATTCCAATTAATTTTAGCAATTTTTTTATTAAGCATTTTAGCATAGAAGGTTTCCCCTTCTTGCTTTATTGGAGTTATAGTACCTTCTTTCATCTTCTCAATTGTATCTATAAGTAAATCTGCCCCTCTGTCTTTTAATAAATCATAAAGCTCTCCTGCTGTCATATCTTCTTTAATTTCCACTTCATCTTTTAATAGCATATCGCCTGTATCTAAGCCTTCATCCATGAGCATTGTTGTGTTTCCTGAAACTTTTTCACCTTTAATAATTGCCCAATTTATTGGAGCTGCACCTCTATACATTGGAAGAAGTGAGCCATGAAGATTTATACAGCCATATTTAGGTATATCTAAAACTTCTTTTGTAAGTATTTGCCCAAAAGCAACTACTATTATAAAGTCTGGTTTCATCTCTTTAAGCTTTTCAATAAGCTCTCTATCTTCTTTAAGCTTTATAGGTTGATAAACAGGAAGATTGTGTTTAATAGCAACTTCTTTTACTTCAGAATATGCCATTTTCTTTCCTCTTCCTTTAGGTTTATCAGGCTGAGTAAGAACAGCTAAAACTTCATACTTTTCAATAAGTTTTTCTAAAGATGGTACTGCAAAATCTGGAGTTCCCATAAAAACTATTTTCATTAAAGCATATTCCTCCTATTTTTGTAAATAATCTATAAATAACTTTCCATATAAATGATCATTTTCATGGCATACTGCTCTTGCCATTAATTCTTCTGCTTCAAGGATAAATTCTTCACCCTTTTCATTAGTAGCCTTTACCTTAACATAATAAGGTCTTTCTACTTCTTCCTGAATTCCTGGCACACTTAAGCAACCTTCTTCATCTTTTTGCTTTCCTTTAGTTTCTAGTATTTCAGGATTTATAAATACAAAAGGACCATTTCCATCATAAATATCAATTACAAATATCTTTTTTAATATTCCAACCTGTGGTGCTGCAATTCCAACACCATCTGCTTTATACATTGTCTCTTTCATATCTTCTATTAATGTTAGAATTTTTTTATCTATTTTTTCTACTTCTTTAGATTTTTTTCTTAAAATTGGGTCTCCCTCAGTTCTAATATTTCTTATAGCCATTTTTAATAACCTCCTATGCCATATTGTTTGGATTAATATCCATACTAACTCTTATTTCATTATATACACTCTTTGTCAATTCATAAAGTATATATTTTATTTTTTTAGGTATTTCTTCATTAAAATTACCTTTTATCATAATCTGCCACCTATAATTTTCCTTAATTTTTGTTATTATACATGGAACTGGGCCTAATATTTCTAATTTTTTTTCCTTATCTAATAAGTCTTTTACTTTTTCTCCTAATTTATTCATAAAATCTTTTAATTTTTTTTCATCTTTACTTTGACAATTTATTAAGAAAATTTTACCAAAAGGAGGATAATTCATCTTTTTTCTAATTTCTATTTCATCCTTATAAAGTTTTTCATAGTTATTCTCCATTGAATACTTAATTATTGGGCTTTCTGGAGTATAGGTTTGAATAATAACCCTTCCTTTTTTATCCCCTCTTCCAGCTCTTCCAGACACCTGAGTTAAAATTTGATAAGTTCTTTCCCCTGCTCTGTAATCAGGTATATTTAAAGATATATCAGCTGCTAAAACCCCTACCAAGGTAACATTTTTAAAATCTAAGCCTTTAGAAACCATTTGAGTTCCTATTAAAATATCTCCTTCTCCCTTTTTAAAGGCATTATAAATCTTTTCATGAGAATCCTTTGTTCTTGTTGTATCAACATCCATTCTAAGAATTCTAGCTTGTGGAAATATTTTTTTTACTTCTGTTTCAACCCTTTCTGTTCCCGCTCCAAAAAACTTAACATACTTACTTCCACATTTAGGACAACTTTTTTGTTCTCTTTGAGTTATTCCACAATAATGACATACCAAAAATCCATTTTTATGATATGTCATAGCTACATCACATTTAGGACATTTAAATACATAACCACAATTTCTACAAGAAACAAAAGTTGAAAATCCTCTTCTATTTAAAAATAATATTGTTTGTTCATTATTTTTTAAATTATTTTCAATTTCACTCTTAAGCCTTCTACTTAAAAGTGACATATTTCCACTCTTTAATTCTTCTCTCATATCTACTGTTTCCATAGAAGGCATTGGAAGATTTTTTACTCTGTTTTTCATTTCAAGAAATTCTAATTTTCCCTCCATAGCCTCATAATAGCTCTCAATTGAAGGAGTGGCAGAGCCAAGAATATATTTACAATTCTTAATTTCACTTAAAAATTCTGCTACTTCCTTTGTTTTATATTTAGGATTTTGTTCTGACTTATATGTATTTTCATGTTCTTCATCTATTATTATTAATCCTAAATCCTTAAGTGGAAGAAAAATTGCACTTCTTGCTCCAACTACAAGTTTTACTTCTCCTCTTTTTACTCTAAACCATTCATCAAATCTTTCTCCTTGAGAAAGTTTGCTATGAAAAAGAGCTACATTAACTCCAAATCTTCCTTTAAACCTTTCTATCATTTGAGGAGTTAATGAAATCTCAGGTACAAGCATTATAACAGATTTATTAGACTTTAAAACCTCAGATGCAAGATTCATATATACCTCTGTTTTTCCAGAGCCTGTCACACCCTTTAGTAAAAAACCTTTTTTATCAGAGTTTAAAATCTTTTCAAATACTTGCTTTTGTTCATCATTTAACTCATTTTTTTCTTCATCCTTATAGCTTTTTAAATTATATCTATTTACAACTTGTTCCTCACAAGATAAATATCCTTTTTCAATAAGTTTATTTATAGAATATGATGATAAGCCATAATCATTTATAAGCTCACTCTTAATAAACATTCCATTATGATTTTTTACAAAATTCATAATAGAAACATAGTTTTCTTTTTTAGAAAGTTCTTCATTTAAATCTCTTAAATATATTATAACCTTTTTCTTTTTTGTGGTTAATCCACTCATAAGTCCAACAGGAATTATGGTTCTTATTCCATCTATATACTTACATAAATATTTATCTCTTAAAAAGTTTATAAGTTTTAAGTCATCTCTAGTAAGTATTGGCTCTTTATCTAAAATGCAGGTTATTTTTTTTATTCCTTTAATGTTTTCAACACCATCACATTTTAAGCCTATTACAAAGCCTTCAACACTTCTATTACCAAATCCAAAAGGAACCTTAACCCTATGTCCTACCTGTATGCTTTCGTTGTCCTCATCCCTTACTTTATATGTGAAAGGTCTATCAATTTGAACTGCATCACTATTTATTATTACTTCTGCATATAAATCTATCAATCCCTTCACCTCTTGTATAAATTATTATTCATAAGAGAAAAAGCGCTAATTTATGCGCTTTTCCAAAATAATGTCAAATAAATTTCTAGCCACTTTTCTTTTACTCATCTTTTCTAGAGCAAATTCTTCTCCTTCTTTAGTAATTATTATAACCTTATTATCTGATGAAGCAAATCCAGTATCCTTAGAAGTTATATCATTTGCAACAATATAATCTAAGTTCTTTTTTTCAATCTTTTTCTTTGCATTTTCTACCACATTTTGGCTTTCTGCAGCAAAACCTACTAGAATTTGATTTTTCTTCTTATCTCCTAGCTCTTTTAGAATATCATTATCTCTAACAAGCTCAATTACTAAAGAACCTTCACCTTTTTTTATCTTTTGATTACTATATTCCTTAGGCTTATAATCTGCTACTGCAGCTGATTTTATCACAATATCTGAATTATCATATAAAGAAAGAACCTTATCCCTCATTTCTGAATTTGTTGTAACCTTTATAATATTTACACCTATTGGTGGTTCTTCATTAGTAGGTCCTGAAATTAATGTTACATCTGCCCCTCTATCTCTTGCTTCTTCTGCAATAGCATATCCCATTTTCCCTGTTGAATGATTGCTTATAAATCTTACAGGATCTATTTCTGCCCTTGTTGGTCCTGCTGTAACTAAAACCTTTTTTCCAACTAAATCTTTTTTATCATATAAATTACTCATTGTGATATCTACAATATCTTGTACAGGAGCAAGCTTTCCTTTACCTTCATCTCCACAAGCAAGTCTTCCACTTGATGGTTCAATAAATTCATAACCTAAATTTTTAAGCTTTTTAATATTTTCTTGTACTATAGGATTTTCATACATATTAGTATTCATAGCTGGAGCAAAAATAACCTTTGCTTTTGTTGCCATTATTGTAGTAGAAAGCATATCATCAGCTATTCCATTTGCTACCTTTCCTATTATATTAGCTGTTGCTGGTGCCACAAGAAAAACATCAGCTCTTTTTGCAAGACTTATATGCTGAATTTCCCAAGCCTTTGGTTCTTCAAACATATCTGTAGTTACAATATTTTGGCTTATAGCTTGAAAAGTTATTGGATTAACAAATTCCATAGCATGTTTTGTCATAATAACTCTTACATCAACATTCTTTTTTCTTAAAGCACTTATTATATCTAATGCCTTATAAACAGCTATTCCTCCAGTTACTCCCATAACTACGCATTTTTCTTTACTCATAATTATTTCTCACTATTATCTGCTACTGTTGATTGATAAGTTACCAAACCATCATTTACTTCATTTATAGCTATTGTTAAAGGCTTCTTTGAATTAGCATCTTCTAAAGGCTCTGCTCCTCCTATTATTTGTCTTGCTCTTTTTGATGTTACCATTACTAAAGTATATCTGTCCTCAACTCTTTTTAATAAGTCCACTACTGATGGATTAATCATTGTGTTTATCATTAATTAAACCCTCCTTAAAATCTAAAATATTATAATCTATATTATCTACTCTGCAGTTTTCTGCATATAAAATATTTTGAACCTTTTGTACTGCTTCTTCTAAATCATCATTAATAACAGCATAGTTATATTTTGAAATATAATTAATTTCTTCATATGCTGTTTTAAATCTTTTTATTAAGCTTTCTGGAGTTTCGCTACCTCTAGCTATTATTCTTCTTTTTAACTCCTCCATTGTTGGTGGAAGTATAAATATAAAAACTCCATCTTCACAATTTTTCTTTACATTTAAGGCTCCTTGAACATCAATTTCTAAAATAATGTTCTTTCCTTCATTAATCATCTCTTCAACATTAAATTTAGGTGTTCCATAATAATTTCCATGTACTTCTGCCCACTCTAAAAATTCATTATTGTCAACCTTCTTTTTAAATTCCTCTTTAGTTAAAAAGTAATAATTTACTCCATGTACTTCTCCTTCTCTAGGACTTCTTGTAGTTGCAGAAACTGATATATAAAGATTATCCTCTCTTTTTAAAAGTTCTTTGCAAATTGTTCCTTTGCCAGCTCCTGATGGACCTGAAATAACTATTAAATTTCCCTTTCTCATTATTCTTCAACCTCATCCTCTATATCATCTTTAGTAGATAATCTATGAGCAACTGTTTCAGGCTGAACTGCTGATAATATTACATGATCTGAATCTGTAATTATAACTGCTCTTGTTCTTCTTCCATAAGTAGCATCTATTAACATTCCTCTATCTCTTGCTTCTTGTATTATTCTCTTTATAGGTGCTGATTCTGGACTTACGATTGCAACAAGTCTGTTAGCAGAAACTATATTTCCAAAACCAATATTAATCAGTTTTATTCCCATTATTTTATTCCTCCTTAATTTTATTCAATGTTTTGAACTTGTTCCCTAATTTTTTCAATTAGATTTTTTATATCTATAACTATATTAGTTATATTAATATCATTTGCCTTTGAACCAATTGTATTTGTTTCTCTGTTCATTTCTTGAACAATAAAATCAAGCTTTCTTCCAACAGGTTCTTCTAAATTTAAAGTTTTTCTCATTTGTCCTATATGACTTTTTAATCTTATGACTTCTTCATCTATAGCTACCTTATCTGCAAAAATAGCTACTTCAACTGCTATTCTTTCCTCATCTACATTTAATCCCTTTGTAAGTTCTGATAGTCTTTCCTCTAACTTTTGCTTATATGCTTTAGGTAAATCTTCTGCAAAATTTTCAATAATTTTTACCTTTTCTTCAATTGCATCTAATTTAATAAGAATATCTTCCTTAAGCTTTTCTCCCTCACGAATTCTCATATCAAGCATCTTATCTAAAGAAGTTTCTATTAATGGTTTTATTTCTTTTAATACTTCATCTAGATTTTCTTCTTTTTCTTCCAAAGTTAAAACTTCTGGGAAATTTGCAAGCTTACTTACAGTTATGTCATTTTCAATGTTAAACTCTTTTTGAAGTTCATTAAGACAATTATAATAACCCTTAGCTACTTCTAAATTAAGTTTAGGCATAGCTGATGCTTTATCATAGCTTTTATAATTTATAAATACATCAACTTTTCCTCTATTAAGTCTTGTATTTATCATTTTTCTTATTTCTTCTTCTAGCGATATCATAAACTTAGGCATCCTAATATTTAAATCCAAGTATCTATTATTAACACTTTTCATTTCAATAGAAAATAAATATCCTTTTCCTTCTTCACCTTGAGCCCTTCCAAAGCTAGTCATACTCTTTATCAAAATTTTCACATCCTCTACCCTTTAATAATTAAAATAATAGTCTATTTCATTTTTTCAGTCAATATTTTATTAACAATTCGTTAACATTTTTAAATAGAAAAAAGCTACCAAAAAAATTTTTCAGTAGCTCTCTATTTTTTATATTATACAAAAAAATAAATTAATAATTTGCACTTTTTACATTATAAATAATTTTATTAAGAAGATAATTGCAAGAATTATCATAACCCATGATATTTTCTTTTTTTCTTCTTTTTTACAAACTAAATTGTAAATTAAATTCATAAATACATATGCTAATACTCCAATGGTTAATCCATCACCTATACTATATGTAAGTGGCATTAATGCTATTGTTAAGAAAGCTGGCACTCCTTCTGTAATATCACTAAAATCAATATTTTTAACAGATTCAAGCATTAAATATCCAACATATATAAGAGCTGGTGCTGTTGCACATGATGGAATTGCTACAAATATTGGAGAGAAAAACATAGCTAATAAGAATAATATTCCCGAAAATACTGCTGTCCATCCAGTTCTTCCACCTGCTGCAACTCCTGTTGAACTTTCAACATAAGTAGTTACTGTTGAAACTCCTAAAACTGCTCCTGCAGTAGTACCAAGAGCATCTACCATCAATGCTTTTCCTGCGTTTGGTACATTTCCATCCTTATCAAGCATTCCTGCTCTTGAGGTAACACCTACTAATGTTCCTATTGTATCAAAAAAATCTACAAATAAAAATGTGAAAACTATTGTTATAAATGTTCCAATTGTTTCTGGGTGAAACATATATCCAAAATCTATCTTTCCAGCAATAGGTGATATACTTTCAAATTTAAATATACCATTTGGAAGATAAATTCCTAAATCTGCTGCATTAGGATTTATAAAATATGCATATCCCCATGCACATAAAGTTGAGATAACTATTCCACAAAGAATAGAACCTTTTATTTTCTTTTTATCTAATATTACTATTACTAAAAGTCCTATTAATGCTATTATAACTGTTGGTGATTTAAAACTTCCAAGTGTTACTGTTGTTGCTTCACTTGCTTCTACAATATTGGCTCCTAAAAAGCCTATAAATGCAATGAAAAGTCCTATTCCAGCTGTAACTGCATATTTCATATTTAAAGGAATTGATTTTACTACTGCTTCTCTTACTTTAAATAAAGATAAAATTATAAATATAATACCTTCTACAAAAACTGCAGATAAAGCAATTTCCCAAGTTATTCCTTTTCCAGTTACTATTCCAGCAAAATAAGCATTTAACCCCATTCCTGATGCTAATGCAAATGGCAAGTTAGCAAATAACCCCATGACAATAGTGGTAAGTCCTGCTGATAAACAAGTTGCAGTAACTAAGGCTCCTTTATCCATTCCAGTGCTACTTAAAATATTAGGATTTACTGCAATGATATACGCCATTGCTAAGAAAGTAGTAAGCCCAGCTATAAATTCCTTTTTATAGTCTACCTTTTTGTTACTCAAGATTTCCAAAAATCTTCCTTTTTCTTTTACTTCTTGCATGTCTGTCTCCTCCTTAAAATTAATTAAGGAAGTAGAATTTTTTTACTCTACTTCCTTTTAGACACTTTTATACAATAAGTACCTCATAGTCAGATATTTTGTGGTTATCTGGTAGAGACTGGTGAACCATATTATCACCACTATATGAGTCTTTCCTAACTGATTATAATCTATTCAATATTTTTTTGTCAATATTCTATTTTTTTATTCATTTTTCAATAATCAAATTACTTATATTTTAATTTTTTCTGTGTACAATAAAATTTTTATTATTGTATCATATAAATTATCCTATTATATATGAAAGTTCATCTTTTATTCTATCTACTCTGCATTCCTCTGCTGATATAATTTTTTCTATCTTTTCAACTGCAGCATCTACGTTGTCATTTACAACTCCATAATTATATTTAGATATTGAATTTATTTCTGGATATGCAGAATTAAACTTTCTTATTAACATTTCTGGGGTTTCTACTTTACTACTATTTAATATTGTTTCTTTAAGTTCTTCTATAGAAGGTGGTAATATAAATATTAATATTGCATCTTCAACCTTTTCTTTAATTTGAAGAGCTCCTTTTATATCTACCTTTACTATTACATTTTTACCTTGCTTAAGAAGCTTTTCTACTTGACGCTTAGGTGTTCCATAATAGTTATCATAGATTTCAGCCCATTCAAGAAAAAATCCTTGTTGAACCCTTTTTAAGAATTCCTTTTTATCTATATACTCATATTCATCAACTTCATCTTCTCTTTTTTCTCTTGTTGTAAAAGATTTTGAAAGTACAATATTTTCATCCTTTTTTAATAAAGCTTGTATTACTTTATCCTTTTTTGCTCCTGTTGGTCCTGATATAGTTAATAGCATTCCTCTCTTTGCCATTTTAATCCCTCCATTTTTGTCTCTATTTTCTAAAAAATATTATATGAAATTACACAATAACACTTACTTTGAAAACTTAAGTGAAAATGTTTAAAATTATCTCTTTTACTAAGCTTAATAAGTTATAAACAATTTAGCAACTAAATTTTCTAATAATTAATATAAAAAAATAACCTTTGAATGCAAAAGTCATTTAAAATTCTCGGTTTTTGGCAGGGCGGCGTATCCTGCATCTCTGTTTACTGTTTCCAGCGTGTGAGGAGCCATTTCTCACCTCAAAAACCTACATATTATATTATTATAATTATATTCATAATATTTTGCAATATTTTAATTTACTCATTTTTAACAATTCTTCCACTTTGAAGTCTATTCTCTATTTTACTTTTTGTTATTGGATAAAGAGTTGTAACAAATATACAATCCTCTTCTTCATCTATTTTCAGCCCCAATAAAAGCATGCCATCTACTTTCTTGATAAGTTCTAAATCGTAACTTTCATTTCTCTTTCTGTATATTCCTATATAATCAGGCTTTTCTATTATACTTTCTATAGTTCTATAAATATTTTCTTTAACATTCTTACTTAATTGCTTGCTATGATATTTTCTAATGTGGTTAATAACTCCTGGAGAGGCATACACGTTTCTTTGAATTGCACAATTTAATTTTTTGGTCAAAGAAGCTGTTATTTTACCAACTTTTCTGTATTGCCTATAATACTTTCCCATATTTTCTTCACCACACCTTTTGTTTTATAAAATTATAAAATTTATATATTACTATTATATTATATATCCATTAACATTTATAACCTTTTTAGATTATCTCCTTAGCATTTTTAGGCAGTTGACTTATATGAATTAAATATGAAAAGCATCTTTCTGCTTCCTGATTATATACAAAACCAAGTCTATGGCTTATTTCTCTTGAAATATCCTTAAATAATTCTCCCATTTCAAAAAGAGAATCCCATATAGAAGTTACATTGCCCGCTGGATAAGTTTTAAGAAATCTATCCCATATTTCATTGGGCAAATAATTTTTTAAGTATTTTTCACTCTTTCCAACATTACAAGAAAAGTCTGTTGAAATTCCTACATACCAAGATAACATTTGTATAAGCTGAGGACGTACATGAAAATTTAAGTTATCCATAGCATATGGAATTTCATCTCTCCACAACCCTTTTGCTACATAAATGCTTACCCACCAAAATTCATTACATGCTCTATAAAATAATTTTTCTGTAGGCTTTTTAATCCAATGCTCTTCATCTGTTGGTTCTGGAAGCTTTGGGAAAATATTATCTTTATCTAAAAGTATAATTGATAATTTGTCTCTTTTTAATTCTTTTAATGCAAATTCTTTAGTCTGTATATGTAAATCTATTCTATTACCATCTATAAACTGCATTAAATAACCATAATCATTTTTAAAATTTGTTTTTATTCCTGCAATTTTATCTAACTCATCAGGTAATTGCATAATAAGCCTTTCTCCAAATATATCTACCCATTCCTTATCTCTTATAAAAGACTTTGTTTCTTTAACCACATAAACAATATCAAAATCTTGGAAAATATCCTTTGGTGCTTTTGGATTTGCTCTTGAACCATTCATATAAACTCCAAGTATTCTTTCATCTTTTTCTGCAACACCAAGTATTAAATCAAACATTTCTTTTTCTGTTCTCATAAACTTCTCCTTTCTAAGGCTTATACTTGTCTTTTCTTAATATCTCATATAAAGCAAGTATTAAACATCCTATTGCATAACATGCTATATCCTTTAAATCAAACACAGAGCCTATAATTACTCTTGCAAAACTGTTGTTTTGAAGCCCTAATATATTAATTATTTTAAAATATTGCATAACCTCTACTGCTACTGAAAAAATAAATATATAAAGTGGTAATAACCTATACTTTTCTGGTATAAAAATTCTAACAAATGAATATAAAACCATAACTACAATAACATCTCCAATATATGGTCTTATAAAATCATCATGAACATATAATGCAATTAAGGTTTCAACTACCATAAATAAAATAAATACTATTAAGTAAAATACTCTTTTCATATTATCAATTCCTAGTTACTAATTCTTACTATTATTGTATCACATTCTAAAAAAGTGTGAAATCATTACTTTGCTTTTTCTAGTCTTCTAGCTTCAATTCAAACAAAATAATAATTCACACTTAATTAAAAATTAACTATATATAACTAACTCCCTTTTTCTTTAATTCTTCTCTAAGCTTTATAACCTTCTTTATTGGAAATACTGTATCTATAGAATCCTTAAGCATTTCTACCTTTAATCCTAACTTAACAGCTCCTTTAGCCGTTGCTGAAACACATCCTCCCTCATCAACTCCACAAATTTGTATTGTATTAATATTATGATTTTCTAAGAAAAATCTTAACTCTTTAACAGAAAAAGCATCTGCATGTTTTTTTTCAAAATAATGATAATCTGGACTTACCTTTAAGTTTTTACATAATTGTGCTCCTTCAGTTCCACTAATTGCATATCCAAATACCTTTCTTGAAATAAAAGTGTTATCTAGCACATGAGCTATATATATAATTTCATTTCCTTCTTCTATGTTTTTTTCTACATTATTGTTTATGTTTAAAATAAGCTGGTCCACATTTTTATATGAGAACTTACTTTTATTTCTATTTTCCCCTAAAAAATCATTTTGAATATCAATTACTAATAAAGCTTTTTTCATGACCATACCTTCTTTGTCTTTTTACTTTAATTTATATTATAACAATAATTTTCAAATTAAAATATCTATATAACATTGTAATAAAAATTTAATTTTATTTATGTTATACTTATAGTAAATATTTTTAGGAGATGATTTTGTTATGTTAGAAGTTGGTATAAAAGCACCTGATTTTATATTATTAGATAAAGATGGAAAGGAGATTTCTTCAAAAGATATATTTGAAAAATATGAAACAGTAGTACTATATTTTTATCCAAAGGATTCAACTGCTGGCTGTACAAAGCAAGCTTGTGCATTTAGAGATTCCTATGATGAATATAAAAATCTTAATGTACCAGTTATAGGAATAAGTAAAGATAGTGTAAAATCTCATATGAATTTTGCTACAAAACAAGAACTTCCTTTTATACTTTTATCTGACCCTGAACTTAAAGCTATAAATGCTTATGATGTTTATCATGAAAAGAAAATGTATGGGAAAACTTACATGGGAGTAGTTCGTACAACCTACATAATAAAAAATGGAATTATTGATAAGGTATATGATAAAGTTAAGCCAGCAAACAATGCTAAAGAAGTTTTAGATTATTTACAAGGAAAATAATTATGAAAATTATTATTTCACCTGCAAAAAAGATGGAAATATGCAATGATGATATTTTAAGTGAAAGTACTCCTTGTTTTATTGAAAAAACACAAATTCTTTATGAAGTCTTAAGAAATTTATCCTATGAAGATTTAAAACTTCTTCTTTCATGTAATGATGATATAGCCTTACTTAATTTTGAAAGATATGCTCATATGAATCTTAAAAAGAATTTAACACCTGCTATTCTTTCTTACAATGGGATTCAATATAAGTACATGGCTCCAAATGTTTTTAACAATAATGAATTTGACTATTTAAAGAGACATCTTAGAATATTATCTGGATTTTATGGAATATTAAATCCTTTTGATGGAGTTGTACCATATCGTCTTGAAATGCAAGCAAAACTTAAATTTGATAACTATAAAAATCTTTATAACTTTTGGGGAGATAGTATTTATAAGGAACTTACTAAAAATGATAATATAATTTTAAATTTAGCCTCTAAAGAATATAGCAAGACTGTTGAAAAATATCTTACTTCTAAAGACCTATTTATTACTTGTATATTTGGAACATTAAAAGATTCAAAAATAAAAATAAAAGCTACAGAGGCAAAAATGGCAAGAGGTCTTATGGTAAGATACTTAGCTGAAAACCAAATAGAAAATGTTGAAAAAATTAAAAATTTCTCTGAATTAAATTTTTCTTATTCTGAAGAACATTCAACTGAAAAAGAATTTGTATTTTTAAATTAATAAAGATGCTAATTTAAATTAGCAATTGACAAATTTGCTAAAACAAAGTGTGAAATTATTACTTTGCTTTTTCTACTTTCTTTAAGTAAATTCAAAATAATAATTCACACTTTTTAATTAAATGATTAATTTTTTATATTTCAGTTTTAGAAATCTACTTCTGTTCCATAATAAGTAGCCTTTAATAATTGAGCCATTTGTGAAGGGTCAATCTTTCTTGGGTTAGAGCCTGTACATGCATCTTGAACTGCAAGTTCTGAAACCTTATCTAATTTATCTAAGAATTCTTCTTCAATTATTCCAAATTCTTTTAATGTCTTAGGAATATTCATTTTATCATTAAATTCTTGAATCTTCTTACATAAAGCATCTACAAGAGCCTTATTATCAGTTCCTTCTAATTTAATTGCCTTAGCAATTTGTGCATATCTTTCCTCTGCTACCTCTTCCTTTGCATTGTATTTAATTACATATGGAAGATAAATTGCATTTGCACAACCATGAGGAATATGACCTGTACTATAAACTGGACCTGTTTTATGTGCCATAGAATGTGTAATTCCTAAAAGTGCATTACTAAATGCCATTCCTGCTAAACATTGAGCATAGTGCATTTGCTCTCTTGCATTTTTATCTCCATTAAATGAATCTGGAAGATATTTTATAATCATTTCTATTGCTTGAATTGCAAGTGGGTCTGTAAATGGTCCATTTAAAGTAGATACATATGCTTCAATAGCATGAGTTAAGGCATCCATTCCAGTATAAGAAGTTAACTTTGGTGGCATTGTTTCTGCAAGTTCTGGGTCAACTACTGC
Organism: uncultured Clostridium sp.; assembly: GCA_902785295.1. Lineage (GTDB taxonomy): Bacteria > Bacillota > Clostridia > Clostridiales > Clostridiaceae > Clostridium. The sequence continues at coordinate 29,537 of CACZYK010000003.1, read as the reverse complement.
AATATCTGGAGTTATATTAAAATCTGCTAATGGATATTTTGTTCCTTTTTGATTATCTGTAATAACTGAAAAAGCAGTTACTTCTGTTGCTGTACCTGAAGTTGATGGTATAGCTAAAAATTTTGCTTTTTTTCTAAGCTTAGGGAAAGAAAATGGTTGAATAATTTCTTCAAAGCTTGTATCTGGATATTCATAAAATACCCACATTGCCTTTGCTGCATCAATAGGAGAACCTCCACCCATTGAAATAATCCAATCTGGTTCAAATTTTCTCATTGCCTCAGCTCCAGCCATAACAGTTTCAACTGATGGGTCTGGTTCAACGTTTTCAAATAATTCAGTTTCTATTCCTGCTTCTTTTAAATAGCCTAAAACTTTATCAACGAAACCAAATTTTTTCATTGAACCTCCACCTAGGACAAGCATTGCTTTTTTTCCATCTAAAGTTTTTAAAAATTCAAGGGAACCTCTTCCCCAGTATATATCTCTTGGTAATGTAAATCTATTCATTCTAATTCCTCCTTATTTAAAAGAATTTTCTTACTTTTCTTAATAATTAAATTATATACTTTTTTCTTTAACTTTTAAAGTGCTTTTTGCAATATTTTAATAATTATTGTCATATTAAATAAGAAAAAGGGAACAATAGTTTATATTGTCACCCTTTTCTTTAAAATCTCATTATAATTTATTTATGTTGTTGATAAATTATTCCTAATATTTTTAAATATAAAATTCTTTTTTTAATTAGTTTCCCCATATAGTACACTTAGATTTTGTAAAATAAAAGGTACTAAATAAAATTTCCTTAGCTGTAAGTTTTAATAATATTTCAAGGATTTCATTATTTAATCTAAGAAAAATTTCATCCTTTCCTAAATTTAAATCTTCTATAATTTTAATTTCATTTTCATTTAAAACTAACTTTACTTTTTCCCTTTCATCTTCTTTTAACCTTCCATAATAAAAATCAGCAAAAGAATTTTCTGGTGTATTTTTTATATATAAATTTCTTATTATGTTATTTACAAACTCTTCTGCCCCCTCAATAATTGTATTTTCATATTTTTCAAAACCTTTTTGAATGTTATCAAAATATAGGATATTTTCTTTTTCTATTTCTTGCATAGTAAATATGTTTTTCATAGATAAACTCCTGTTAAATTATATTTTTGTCTTTAGCTTCTTTTAACCATTTTGGAAATTCATTAAGCAATTTTTCATATAATTCTTCGTCAGATAAAGCATCAATATTATCTATAGCAAAGAAGTTAGCATTATCTACAACTCTTTTTTCCATTGTATCTAGTTCTTCTAATATACCATAATCACTTCCACCAATTCCTACAAATTGCCAAAATATTGGTTTTGATGAGCTTTTTATTAATAATTTTTTTATAGGACCTTTTTTATATATACCACCATCACTTATAAATATAATATAAACTGGCTGATTACTCTTTTTATACATATCAATTATATCTTCCATAACAACAGGCTCATTATTAACTCCACCAATGTCCCATCTATTCCATCCATCTTTTTCATTAATTAAATAATCATTAATATTATCTAAATTTATTGAAGATAAATGTATGCTTTTTTGTGCAAAAGCCCATGCATCTAATTCTCCATCATCATCAAACATTAATGCAATAGGTAATAGCTTATTCATAGCCCTTTGAACATCACCCTCTCTATATTGTCTATACATAGAACCTGACCTATCTAAAACAACTACAACTTTAGCAATAACATTTTGAAGATTTTTCTTTTCTAATGTAACAGTAACCTTTTTAGTTAAATCAATTAAATGAGGTGCTTTTTCTAACACTATAGTTTCTACTTTTTTCTTTTTTTCTAAGAATCCCTTATTAACTTTAATCTGCTCTGTTTCTTCATTTTTAGGGATTTCTTTTTTAACTTCTTTTGGTGTAGCATTAACAATAACAGGTTCTATTTTTTCTTCTGGTTTTGCTTCTTCTCCTCCATAATTTCTTAAAATATCTCCTAATCCTCCATTAAAACCACTTGCTATTATATTGCTTCTCCATATATTATCTTTTAAATATATCTCTAAAAGAACAATAGATTTTTCTGTTGTATATTCCTGTCCTTTAAAGTTGAAACTTGCTACTACTTCTTTTTCATTTGAAAATTTTATTGTTCCTTCATTTATTACTTCTTTAATATTACCATTTCCATCTATTGATATACTTAATATTATCTTTTTTATGGTTTTTGGTAACAATGAAAAATCAATATAAAATGTATCTTTATTATTTTCCTTTTTTATTGCTCCCTCTGGAGATGATAATTGGTTATAAAAAATAAAGTATCTATCATCTGATAAATTGTCATTTTCATCAACGCCAAAACAACTCATATCTAATTCTAAATTACTATTAAGAATCATATCCACTTCTAATTTTAATTTTGAATTAACTCCTACTTGCTCTAATTTAAATCTTTGTCCTCTTAATAAATTCATAAAAATTCCTCCTAAAATCCCATATCTTTAAGTTTGCTTACTAAATTAACATAAAACTCACAAACATCAAAATCTTCTATATCAGTCCTTGTTAAATCAATTGTATCTCCATGAGATATACCTCTTTTCTTTGATGTTAATAATCCTAAGAAGTTTCCCCACTTAGCAGAATTAACTTCAACTAGTCCATCATTTTCTCCATCAAAATGTTTACACAATATATATCCTAAATTTAAAGGAAAACTTGCACTAAATACATTACTCATTTTAGACATAACACTTTGATAATATACTCCATCTGCATCTAAAACCGTTTTATTAAACTCAGTACAATTTCTTTTTGTAAGGTCTTTTACTCCTGATAAAAAATCTGGATTTTTGTCCCCTAATTTAATGAATGTCTTATTATATTTTTCTGCAATAAAGTTTATGAATTTATCTGGAAGCTTGTCTAATAAATATTCTGCAAATTTACATCCTCTATGAGGAGTACTAATAGTTGTTAATGAAGCTACATATTTATCAAGACCTAAACAACTTATAGCATATCTAGAATCTAGTCCCCCTTTAGAATGAGCAATTATATTAACCTTTTCACAACCAGTATCATTTATTATCTTTAAAATATTTTCCTTTAACTCCTCTGCACTTTTGCACACTGCATTTGAGGATTGTTGCCTTCCATAAAATATTTCAGCTCCATTTCTTATTAGTGCCTTTGGAATTCTTCCCCAGTAATTTATAATCATCCAATCTCTAAAAAATATTCCATGAACCATAACAATGGGATATTTAGTTTTACAGATTTCATTTTTCTTTCTAGATACATTTAGTTCTTCCTTTGAAAGTTCATGAAAATATTCAAATCTTACTTTTTTACACCATTTTTTAAGAAGAATAATATTTACAATAGGCATCCACCATAAACATAGTAATAAAATTCTATCAACTATACCAATCTGCCTTGAAGTAAATAATAATCTAAAAAATCCATTTATTAATGGAAGTAATGAAAGTATTAATGCCACAGTTGTATTTGCAATAATAACCCAAGTGTCTAAAGAAAACTCCTTAATTAAGAACATATAAATATAAATTATACTTTCTATAAATATACATAAAATAGAATCTATAAGTAATTCATATCCTCCAACCATTATTTTCAATCTTTTGCCTAAAACCTTTTCTTTTCTTGGAATGATATTTATGTATAAATATAAAATTCCTAATAAAATTGTTCCAATTATAGAATATATGTTGTTTATTTTTTCTGAATTAAATATAAATACCATATTCATAAGAAGAATAAACACTAAAATATTTCTAAATCTAGATAAATAATTTTTCACAATATCCCCCCAATTCAATTTGTATTTTAACAAATTATAACATAAAATCACTTTATTTTAATTATATTTTTAGAAATTATATATATTTCTTAATTGTTAAACTATATTATCAATATTAAAACTTTTTGATAATGATTAATTTTACAGAAACTAAGCAATAATATATAATAAAATTAAAAGTTTAATATGAAGGAATGATGTATTTGATAAAAAAGCTTCCATATGGACAAAGTAACTATGAAGAATTAATTAAGGAAAATTATGAATATGTAGATAAAACTAAATATATAGAAAAACTAGAAAATCTTTATGATAAATATATATTCTTTTTAAGACCAAGAAGATTTGGGAAAAGTCTTTTTACTTCAGTTTTAGAAAATTATTATGATATAAATAAGAAAAATGAATTTGAAAATCTTTTTGGAGAAACTTATATAGGGAAAAATCCAACTCCTTTAAAAAATAGCTATTATATATTAAAATTTAATTTTTCAGGACTTGTTACAGAAACAGAAGAATCTCTTCTAGAAAGTTTTAATGATTGTTGTGTAAGAGGAATTAAAAAATTTATAGCAATGTACAATATAGATATAAAGCTAGAAAAAAGAAAATATCCTTCTGATGTATTTGCAAATTTTTTAAATGAGGTAGAATTTAAAATAGATAAACCTATATATGTAATAATAGATGAATATGACCATTTTGCAAATGAACTTTTAAGCTTTAAAACAGACTTATTCTCAAGTATTGTAAGTAAAACAGGATTTATAAGAAAATGGTATGAAGTTTTAAAAATAGGAACAGAATCTATAGTAAGTAGAATATTTGCAACAGGGGTAAGCCCAATAACATTAGATAGCTTAACATCAGGTTTTAACATTTCTACAGATATAACAAGATATGAAAGTTTTAATGAAATGATGGGCTTTACAGAGGATGAAGTAAGAAGCCTTGTAAAAAGAACAGTACAAAATGAAACTGAAATAAATAAAATTATAGAAGAAATGAAAGTAAACTATAATGGATATTTATTTTCAGAAGATAGTAAAGAAACTTTATTTAATAGTGATATGGTTCTTTATTATTTAAAAAGTCTTGAGGAAACAAAGAAGTCACCTAAAGAACTTATAGATAAAAATATAGCAAGTGATTATGCAAAGCTTGGAAATATATTTGAACTTAAAAATAAAGATGAAAATTATAAGACTTTAGAAGATATCCTAAAAGGAGAAGAAATAATAGCAAGAATTACAAGTCAATTTAATTTAGAAAGAAAATTTAATAGTGAAGACTTTATTTCACTTTTATTCTATTTAGGGCTACTTACAATAAAAGGTGAAGACTTTGGTGATGCCATTTTAGGAACTCCTAATAATACTATAAAAGAATTATATTTTGACTTTTATGCAAAAAGATTAGAAGAAGAAAGTAATTTTGAATTAGATACAAAAGAAGTAAAGAATGCCTTAAAAGAAATTGCAAAAAAAGGAAGTAATTTAAAACTTACAAAGCTTGTAGAATATACTTTAAATAAACTATCAAATAGAGATTATATCACATTCAATGAAAAGTATATAAAGCTTATATTTTTAACCTATTGTTACCTAAGCAGAATATATTTAGTAAAATCAGAATATGAAGTAGAGGATGGCTATATAGATATTGCACTTTTAAAACAAGTAAATATGGAACCAAAGTATTTTGGAATTATGGAACTTAAATATATTTCTAAATCAAAATATGAAGAAAAAGGGGAAGAAATAGTAAAGGAAAAACTTGAAGAAGCAAAAGAACAATTAAAAAAATATAATACTTCTGAAGAGCTTAAAAATATTATAAACTTAAAAAAATGGGCAATAATATTTATTAATGATAAATGTGTTGCTAATATAGAATTAAATTAGCGCAGATACTATCAGCTTTTTCTGCGTAAAAAGGAGAATTTTTATATGTTGTTAAGTGTTGCATTGATTTTAATTATTGGTATGTCTATGGGATGGATATGTCAAAGAGTAAAATTGCCAAGCCTGCTTGGAATGTTAATGACAGGTATTATTTTAGGACCATATGTTTTAAACTTGCTTGATGTAAGTATTTTAAACATTTCATCAGAACTTAGAAAAATTGCTTTGATTATAATTTTAACAAGAGCTGGTTTGGGACTCGATTTATCAGGACTCAAAAAAATTGGCAGACCAGCTATTCTTATGTGCTTTATTCCTGCAAGTTTTGAACTGTTAGGAATGATTCTTATTGCACCAAAAGTTATGGGACTATCAATTTTAGAAGCAGCTATCATGGGTTCTGTTTTAGCAGCAGTATCTCCTGCTGTAGTTGTGCCAAGAATGGTAAAAATGATGGACGAAGGGTACGGAACAGACAAAGCAATTCCACAATTGATATTAGCTGGGACTTCTGTAGATGATGTATATGTAATTGTGCTTTTTTCAACTTTTATCGGAATAATGCAAGGAGAAGGAACTTCAGTATTAAGTTTTGTGAATATTCCAGTATCAATTATTCTAGGAATTTTTATAGGAATTTTCATTGGATATTTACTGGCATTTTATTTTAAAAAGATACATATACGTGATACTTCAAAAGTCCTTCTTATTCTAAGTATTTCATTCATATTGGTTGTAATTGAGGACAAACTCACAACAGCTATTACATTTTCAGCTCTCATAGCAATTATGTTTATTGGAGTTGGACTACAAAGAAAAAGAGAAGTTGTTGCAAAAAGATTGGCACTTAAATATGGAAAGCTATGGGTAGCAGCTGAAGTATTCTTATTTGTACTTGTAGGTGCAACAGTTAATATTGGATATCTTAAAAATGTGGGCTTCAAGGCATTAATTGTCATTATAGGTGCGTTGATGTTTAGAATGCTTGGAGTATTTGTATGTCTTCTTAGAACCAATCTTTCAGGAAAAGAAAGGTTGTTTACAATGATGGCATATACGCCAAAAGCAACTGTTCAGGCAGCAATAGGCGGAATACCATTGGCATTAGGATTTTCTTGCGGAGATATTGTATTAACAGTTGCAGTATTGGCAATAGTATTAACAGCTCCTCTTGGTGCTTTTGCGATAGATTTATCATATAAAAAATTATTGTCAAAGTGAGCCATGAAACAAAGTAATTAGAAACAAAAATCCAGCTTGTAGGAAAGTTTTTAGACTCTCCTACAAAAAATCTCATTTTTTTAATCTATCTATATCTTAATATATCTTTGAAAATATAAACTTTAAAGTATTTAGTATTAATAAATATACTTCACAACTTATTATAATTACAAGACTTATTATTGGCTTGTATCTCATTAATATAAATGAAATAAGAATACTTCCTATAAGTATAATTGCAGTACACCATTGACATGCCTTTTGAATTATAAAAGCATTTCTTTCATCTGATATACATTTTTTCTCTTCCTTATTTTGTAGCCTTTTACATACAAAACCTATAATAACAATAATTAAAGATATTGTTTCAATAATATTTAAAACATTACTATTCCCAAAAGCATTTTTACAAATTATACTTGTAATACCTATAAATCCAAAAATATTACTTATTGTAACACACATTTTTAAAAACTTATTATTTAATTTGCATTTTCTCACTTAATCTTCCCCCTCAAAAATAAATATGTCCTCAATTTTTACTTTAAAATAATGTGCTATTTTAAATGCAAGTTCTAATGAAGGATTATATTTTCCCTTTTCTATTGATATAATTGTTTGTCTTGAAACATTCATTAATTTTCCAAACTGCTCTTGGCTTAAATCTCTCTCCTTTCTCAAAAATTCTAAATTATTTTTCAAATCTATCACCTCACAAATAATATATATTTATGTAAAGTTACCTTTACATAAATATATATTATCTTATTTTATATGTCAAGTTTATTTTACATTATATTTTATAATTTAAAATAAAGAAACAATATAGAGGTAAATTATTTTTTTGATAAACTAGACATTTTAAGAAATGAAAATTAAAAGAAAATCTTAATAAATATAATCTTATGAATATGTTATAATTCTAAAATTAAAAATTCTTAATGTAAGATAAAAGAATTAAAATAGCAAATTTTACCAAATAAATATTTTTAGAGACATATCAAATGCCTCTAAAATAAAGTGATGAAATTTTTTATTTTATTATAATAATTACAATTTTTCTTAAGATATTAGTTTTTTCTTTAAATTATTGATGTTTTCTTCAATCTTTCTAATTGTTTCAGCATCTGGCTTTGGAATATCTGTTATTAACTTATTATATTGTGTCTTTTCCATATCTATCCCATATAGCTTTTTCATCATACGGATTGCATCTGGATTGATATGGTCTTTTAGTTCTGTTCCAGCTGAATAGCTTTCAAATACATCAGAAGCAAGCTTCTTACCTAAAGCTTCTGCTATCTGACTACGACAAGAATTATGTACACATATAAATGCAACCTTTGGCTTATCCTCACATTTAATTTCTGGTTTATAGGTTTTAACAGAACACCAGTCTTTACTCATCTGTTTTCTCCTTTAATTATTATTTCTAAAATATTACTTTAATTCATTCATCATTTGTTCCACAATAACAGTAGCACATCGTACCATTTCTGGACATACAGTCTTAAACAATCCTAATTCATTTATTTTTTCCATATCTTCTTTTTTAGAAAGATCATATCCTAAAAGTTCTCTACATACAACTGTTCCTTTTTCTGCAATAAATCTATTCATAAAATCTTCTGAAATTTTATATGCCCTTCCCTTCTCTTCCATATCTTCTGAATGACAATGTCCATATTTTAATCCTAATGCCATTAGAGCCCCTGAAACTGCTCCACACATCTCACCCTTACGAGCACCCAATATCGTCAACTTAAGAAAAATAATAAATATATTTGACAATATAAGAAAATTCGAAAATTCTATAGACTTGTTATAGATAAATAAATTTATAACGAGGTTTTATATTATGGGAAATACTGAATTATTATCTTTGATTTTAAAAGAAACAAATAACTTAATTACTTCAACTGAATTTAAAGAAGCTTATAGTTTAGGTAATTCATTTTCAAGAAATAGAAAGTTATCATTTTCTAATACTGTTTTTTTTATTTGCTCTGCATTACGTAAATCTATAGCTTCTGAAATTACTAATTTTATTGAAGATTATAAACATTTAAAATTTCCATCAATAACAAAACAAGCTTTTTCTAAAGCAAGACAAAATATATCATCACAGGCTTTTGCAGAATTATGTAGACTTTTTGTTGAAAAATTTTATAAATTAAATAAGAATTTAAATACATGGAAAGGCTTTAATATTCTAGCTGTAGATGGGACTTCTTTACAAGTACCAGATACTAAAGAATGTGGTGAATACTTTGGATTAAGCAGTAATCAAAATAAAACAAGAACAGCTGTTGCGACAGCGTCAGCATTATATGATGTATTAAATGATATTGTCGTGGATGCTAGAATTACTAAATTTAGAACTAGTGAAAGACTTATTGCAAAACAACATATAGAGTCAATTGGCAATAAAATCTGTCCTCAAAAAAGCATTGTTATTTTTGATAGAGGTTATCCTTCATATGATATGTTTGATTACTTAGATTCCAAGAAATTACTATTTTTAATGCGAGTATCAACATCTTTTAAACTCGCAGAATCATTAGATTCAGATGATTCCATTTTAGAATATAAAGTTAATGGAGAATTTAGGGAAGTAAGAGTGATAAAATTTGAACTTTCAAATGGAATAACAGAAACACTAGTAACTAACATTTATGATGAAACTATTAAAATATCGGAATTTAAAGAACTATATTTCTTGAGATGGGGTATTGAATCTAAATATAAGGAATTAAAATGTAGTATAGAAATTGAAGAATTTTCAGGCACTAAACCAATTTCAATTGAACAAGATTTTTATGTTTCACTTTATTTATCAATGATTGGAACTCTTTTAAAAAAAGAAGCCGATATTGCAATTGCAAATGATAATAAAAATAAAAATTTAAAATATGAATATCAAGCTAATAGAAATTTTATATTAGAACAAGTATTTAGAAATATTATAAGTATAATAACCAAATCTAAGAAAAGGAAAAAAATACTAGATGTTATTTAAAAATAAAACATCCAAGGAAAAAGCATCATCATAATATCAAATCTTGCATTTAATATTAAAAAAATAAATACATAATTTAAAATTCACTTTAACCAGTTGATTTATTTAGTATACCATTTTTTAGGCAAAATTAAAATAGACATTTAAAAATAATTTTATTTTAAATTGTTTTTCTTTAATTTAATCTATTAAGTTGACGATATTGTACGAGCACCTCCTCCAAATTGTGTAGATATTTTTAAGGCTAATTCTTCATCCATGCCTAATTCTGTTGCAAAAGTTGTAAAAACAGCTTGAGAACAATTAAAATTACTACAAAAATATTTTTCAGTTTTATTTACATGATTCATAGTTATTTTCCCACCTTTTTTTGTATTTTTGAATCTTTCTTTTGAAATAGAGTAATCTATTTTTTCTTACTATAATTTTAAAATTATAGTGATACTCTTTTCTTCCATAAATTATACTCTTTAGATAATTCCTTCGCAATGTTATCATTTACAGTTTCTGATGCCTTTATACTTTTCTTGTAAAGATTTCCATACATATCATTAGCCTTTTTCTTAACAAATGGCTTTACCCATTTCCATAATGTTTTAGCTTCTTCATCATATTTGCATATTAATTCCATACAATCTTCAAGTATAAAATTAAAATATAATTGTTTTTTACGAATATTTTTGCTATTTTAATAGTAAGGACTAATATCATTAAAGGTGATTATGTCTTATATAAATATATTTTGGGGAGGTTTTTTATATAAAATGAATCATATTTTTCTTCATGGACTTGGACAAAATTCATTAAGTTGGAACAAAACAATTTCTTTCTTAAAAGATAAACAACATGTTGTTTGTCCTGATTTATATTCTTTTTTTAAAAGTAATGTTGTTACATATGAAAATTTGTATCAGGCTTTTTCTAAGTATTGTAATAATTTATCAGAACCACTTGATTTATGTGGATTATCTTTAGGTGCAGTTCTTTCATTAAACTATGCTATTGATAATCCTAAAAAAATAAATTCATTGATATTAATAGCTCCTCAATATAATATGCCTAAAACATTACTTAAAATCCAAAATATAATTTTTCACTTTATGCCAAATTCAGCTTTTTCAAAAATAGGATTTACAAAAAAGGGGTTTATGGAATTGACAAATTCAATGATGAATATAGATTTTAGTGAAAACATAAAGAATATATCTTGTCCAACACTAATACTTTGTGGTGAAAAAGACAAAGCCAATAAAAAAGCTTCCAAATGTCTATCTGAAAATATTATAAAGTCAGAATTTAAACTTATTAAAAATGCAGGGCATGAAGTAAATATTGATGCACCAAAAGAATTAGCAGAAATCATTAATAATTTTTACTACATGCATAAAAATAACTAATTCTTATTTTTTCAATGTTAGGCTTTCAAAAGACAGGTAATACTTAAGCTACTTCCTGTCTTTTATATTACTCATATTATTTTTTTAATTTTACCATACATTTTTTATTAAAAAATGTTATTCCATACTTCAGTATATTGTTATATCCATCTTGTATAAGCTCCATATCATATTTCTTTTCTTCTATTTGTTCTAAAGCTTCATTACATTTCTTTTCAAGGTCTTTTATATCCTTTGCTACTTTAATTTCTATGATTATAGCCTTACCTTGACTGATTGGAGATTGAATGATTATATCGCTACGCCCCATACCATTTTCTCTATTAGATTTTACTTTATAGTTATGAAGTGTTGAAAAAACCCCAGCTAAAAATCCATGATAGAAATTTTCATAAGAATCATTAAAACTTATTGACTTTTCAAGTAAATTTGTGATTTCATCTTCAAAAGTTTGTTCATCACCTTGAAACATTGCACTATAAAACTTATCAAGATTTTCACCTTTAATCATTTCATAAAACCATTTTTTAATCTTTGTTCTAAAAATATATTTTACTTCTTTATTAGGTATAGAAAGTTCAATAAATCTATCATCTACTTCATTTATTCTTTCAGATACCTTTTTAAAATATCCTGTAAAAAACATAAAATTCCAAAGATTATCCATTGTATCATAGACCTCATCATAGGTTATATCTTCATGTATTGGCTTTTCTATTGTTTTTCCTTCTATAAGAAACTCTATTTCTTCCTTTGTTATAGCATCTGCTCTTTCTATTAAAGTTTTTACTATACTATTTGAACTTGTATTAGCCCAATATGATGAAGGATACTTATTTATATTTGTTTTTAAATCATCTATATATTGCATTACACTCCAAGGATTATACACATTAGTTTCTCCAAAAATATATCCATTATACCATTCTTTTATTTCCTCATATTTCTGTTGCATATCATAATCATTGCATGCCTTAATTACTTCTTTATCCGTAAATCCAAAATACTCTGCATATTTATCATCTAATATTGAATTTATTTTTAAATTATTTAATCCTGTAAATATGCTTTCTTTTGAAATTCTTAAGCATCCTGTAACTACTGCAAACTCTAATGATGGATTTGTTTTTAATGCAGATTCAAATAAAGAGCGAAGAAATTTTACCATTTCATCGTAAAAGCCTTCAAAAAATGCATTTTCAAGAGGAACATCATACTCATCTATAAGAATTATTACATCTTTCTTATAATATCTTTTTAAACATTTAGATAAAAATTTTAATGATGTATTATAAGTTGATATATCAGCTTTTTTAAGCATTATATTAGTAAAATCTTCTTTTTCATCTTCAAATAAAACATTTCCATTTAATACTTCACTATATCTTTTAAATTCATCAGCAATAACTTCTTTTATCTTTCTATATGCCATTTCAAAATTTGGTTGTTTTGCAGATTTTAATGATAAATTAATAACTGGATACTTTCCCATATAGTCTAAGTATTCTTTGCTTTCATTCATTATTTTTAATCCCTTAAAAAGATAACTATTATCCTCTTCAGTTTTCTCAAAAAAACGTTGTAGCATACTCATATTTAAAGTTTTTCCAAATCTTCTTGGTCTTGTAAATAAATTTACTTCACCTTTCTTATCTAATAGCTCTTTTATTAATAATGTTTTATCAACATAATAATAGTTCTTATCAATATAATAGTTCTTATCAATTAACTTTTTAAAATCATCTACTCCTATTGGAAGTGGTTTCATATAAGTCAACTCCTCTTTAAATATTTTCATAAAAATACTTTATTTATTATATGTATTTAAAGTAATTTCCCTAATTATTTGCTTAAATCATAACATTTTATATTTTTCAAGTCAATTATGATGAAAATGCTTGATATTTCTTAAATACAGATGTTTTTAACCTTACCTTAAGTTCACTTTTTCTATCAAGACTTGTCCTTTTTACTCCTTCATTAAATGCCTTTTTACTTCCAATAACAATTACCTTCTCTTTTGCTCTTGTTACTGCGACATATAAAAGTTCTCTACTTAAGTTTTTATGGTTTTCATCTATAACAAGTGGAAATCATATTAGACCTGTTTAAGGAATTGTAGCTAATTAAAAGGAGTTGACTCATGTAAGAACACCAAGAGATTTCTTTATTTAGAAAGAAAATGATGAATGGTGGAACATAGATGAAGAAAACAAACAATTCATTTTAACTGATAAAGTACCAGAAAAATTAAAAGAAAAATATCTTCTTAGAAGTGTTTTTTTTTAATAAAACTTTAAAACATCCTAAATTATAATTTTTCAATTAAACAAATAGAAATTTATTTAATTATCCATTTACCATCAACCTTTATAAATACCTTATCAAAAGTAGAATTTACCTTTACTCCCCAATATCCAATTACAACCTCATTATCTGATACTTCAATCCATGCTGGTGCAAACTGATAATTGTTAACATTAAATTGGCTTTTTTCATATTCATCTTTACATTCATCTTGAACAAGATTATCTAAAATATTAATTTCTCTTAAAATACCAATTAATGTATTCTTGGATATTTTATTACCCTCATATATTTCTATATCTGTTTCTTCATCAATGATAATGTTAGGAACTGCTTCCATTACTTTTATTTTATCAATTAGTTTTGAAAAATTATATCTATTCTTTTCAAAGTAATCTTGCATATTATTACCTCCACAAATTCAAATTTATTTTTATAAAAACTGAAATATTCACTCTATTATATTCAATTATTCACAAATTATATCTATATCAACTTTATTAAAGCATTCTTTTTTACATTTTTTCCATAAGAATTATAAGATTCAACACTTAATGCTTCTTTTATCTTTTCACATATTTTATATTTATATTCAGACCAAACTATCTCTTTAGGAATTTCCTTAATAGTTGCAATCCAATGTTCCTCAATATTTTGTTTTTCCAATTCTCCATTATATTTTTTTACAACCTCTAACTTAAATATCATTTTATCTTTACAAAATGAATAATAAAAAATTGGAGTGTCACCCCCATCTTTATTTGGATTTGTCATACCTGTATGTACCAAATATTCATTTTTAGATTCATCAACAATTATTTTTGTTATTAGGTTTCCTAAAATTTTTCCTGATGTATATCTCACTCCAATTGTATTTAAATATTCAACTTCATCCATTAGAACTTTAAAGTTATTATTTTCTTTAACCACAAATGCCATAATTTTTATCCTTTCTCATTTTTAAATTTAATCTTATTTAATCTACCATTTTACTTTGCCATTCAGCATTTTTATGAATATCTTGATTTTGTTGTAAATCCCAAAAAGTTCTAATTCCATATGTTTTAGTAATAGTGAACTCTCTACACCATTTTTGTAAATCAGAATCTTCATAGTAATGAATTGTACCATACTTTGATGCTGTGCCATCTTTTCCATCCAATAAATCATGTGCTCTATTAAAATCATTCAATAAAACTACCATTTGCATAACTCGCCCTGCTCTATTATGTTTTATAATATGAAATTTATCAATGTCTATTATAACATTGAAATAATTATCATAACAATATCCATTCCATTTTCCAATAAAATTCCAATATATGTGGAAGATATATTTCTGCTATGTAAATTCTTCCACCTCCCTTTATAACTCTATTTACTTCTTTTGCAAATTTTTCTACATTGGGAAAATGATGAAATGAAGCACTCATAGTCATTAAATCTATAAAATTATCTTCAAAAGGAAGTTCCTCGCAACCTGCAACATAAAACTTTCCTACAAATTAGGAGTTATCGAGCTAAGCAATTTCACGTCCTATTCTAACAAAATGTCCTTCTTGAATTGCCGAAAATGTTGCTACAGTGCAAACTACGATAGCGCTGTATTTTAATTCAATAAAAAATAATGTCAAGGGCAACAAAAACAGCAACAACCCTGTGATTTTATTCATAATAGTATGTTCAACTATAAATCTTTTCTTGCAAATAAATCCTGATATAACATTAATAATTTTAATGATTGCAATCGCTAAAATCCATATCCATAGCCATCTTGGTATATGCATCACTGGCAATAATTTAACCAAAGATGCCACTACAAATATGAAGTCAGCAATAGTGTCCAATCTTGCTCCAAACTTGCTGTCAGTGTTTGTTTCCCTTGCAATGGTTCCATCAACCATATCGGTCAATCCACAGAACAGATACATAATATAAAACAAAACTGAGAACGTAGGCGAAAACAACATCCATATGCTACATAAAATACGACAGCTTGTTACTATGTTTGCCATATATTTTCTCCCTATGTTAGGAAGTTTAGACAATTCTCCCATATATAATTTCTCCTTTTTGCAAGTTGACAAATTCTAATTTATTAAACTTGGTATTTATATTCATTTTATTTTTTAAAAAGAATCTATTGATTTAAATAAATTGCCATGCAAAGCTGAAGTTGTTTCATTAAAATCTACTGACTTATTATAAATATTTTAATTTATTTAACTTTGTATTTATAGCTTATATGTTTCTTCTATTTTATCTTTGATTATATTATACCAACATGTTTCTTTATTAACTTTAAAATGCTTACAATAAAAGTTACAAAAATTATGTTCTTCATCTTTTTTTATAAAACTTTTTAGGTATTTTACCATATACAGCACACTCAAAATCTATTCCTTTCTTTTTAGATAAAAATTGGTTCTTACAAGCATGACATATAGGGCAAGTTTCTATTATCATTGTTGGGACTCCAAAGTCTACTATGTAATCTTCGCATTCTTCTTCTGGAATTTTATTAGGGTCAAAAGCCATTAAAATCACTCCTCATATATTTACTAATTTTTAATTATTTTAGCACTTACAACATCTTTTATTGAAATAAGTTCTTCACCAGTATTTATATACTTTTTACAATGTTGTATTGGAATAATTTCTTTTCTAATTAAATCACCATTTTCCACATATTCTACTTTCACCTTGCAATTAGGAATTATGTTTTCTCTAATTTCTTTTATATTCATTTGAGAATATACTTCACCATTAATATTTCTATATAATTTAACTTCAGAAACAGGCTATCTGCTTTTCATACTCATAATAAATCTATGTTTGTTATGCCAAGAATCTCTCATAGTACACCCCTTATTTATTAAAATATATCTTTAATTTTTATGTGTATATTAGGAAAAACTGAACTTATATACTCATCATCACCTTTAAAAACATTAGTTATCTTATATTGTTTATCTTGTAAAGAATACTGAACTATATATCCTTCTTGTTCAACCAAATTATATTCAAGTACTCCAAATCTTTGATATACATCTAACTTTGTTATATAATCATGACTTAAAGTGCTTTTTTCTACATCTATCTTAATTATATCAAAAAACTTATTTATTTGTGCAAATCTAAATTTCAATTGAAATATTTTTTATATTATATTTATTTACAAAATAAAACAGAGCCTAAGATTATCCTTAGACTCCGAAAAGATTTATATTTTGAAGGAAAAATAAGTTTTATATAAACAACTCTTTTATATTAAAACATTATATTATATACATTTTTAACTAAATTATTCACTTTGACATATTACTGTCACAAACCTTTAATATAATTAAATCATAAAGTTAATAATTTTTTTCATATTAAATCCCCATTTTAATAGTTATCTCCCCAAGATAACAAAAAAACCTAAGGTTTCCCCCAATTCCTTAGGTTTATTTTTTTCTTATAAGTTAAAATCTTCTCCAAATTTTATAGAGTAGCATTTATTACAATATAATGCAAATAAGACCTCCATTTCCTTCATTTATGATTTTTTGAAGGGTTTTTTGTATTTTAACTTGGACATCCTCTGGCATTTTGTATAGTTTGTTTTGTAGTCCTTCTTTTACTAATACTTCTAGTGATTTTCCAAACATATTGCTTTGCCAAAGGCTTGTTGGGTCTGTTTCAAATTGGTCAAGAATAGATTTTACAAGTTCTTCTGATTCTTTTTCTGAACCCATTATAGGACTTATTTCCGTTTTTATATCTGCTTTTATAAAATGAAGTGATGGGGCACTTGCCTTCAGTTTTACTCCAAATTTGTTTCCTTGCTTTACAATTTCAGGTTCTTCAAATTTCATTTCTGTTAGCCATAGCCTGTTTCTCTCACATCATTTAAAGCATCCTTTACTCTATCATATTCTTTCTTAGCAAAATTTAAATCTTTAATTATAGCTAGTAAATCACTTTCTGATGAAACATCTAAATCACATATTTCGCTAAGAACTTTATAAAAAACTCCATCCTCTGGTTTTAATATTACTCTTCCTATTCCTACTCCTAAATCCATCTCTGATAGTATGGATGTGCCTAAGTACTCATAACTTTCTATTTTATCAAGGGAGAATTTTATATCCTTTACTTTGGATATATCCTCACTCATCTCCTTAATTATGTTGAAGAAATCTTTTTTTAACCAATGACTAGGCTCTAATTTTTCAAGCCATTCTGGCATATCAATATTGATTTCTTTTACTGGAAATTCATTAAGTACAGATTTAAATATTTCTTCAATATTTTCTTCATTCATATTATATACATCCATTATTTGGACTGTAACTTTGTACTTTTCTTCCATTTCTTTTTTTAATGTCTTTGCTTCTGGTGAAGTTGGCTTTGATGTATTAAGTATAACAACAAATGGCTTATTTATCATTTTTAGTTCATTTATAACTCTTTCTTCTGGTTCTAAGTATTGTTCTCTTGGAATACCAGTAATACTTCCATCAGTTGTTATCACAAGTCCTATTGTTGAATGGTCTTGTATTACTTTTCTTGTTCCAATTTCTGCTGCATCTTCAAAAGGTATTTCATAATCATACCAAGGTGTATGAACCATCTTAGCATCTTCTCCTTCAAGATATCCAAGTGCACCTTTTACTATATATCCAACGCAGTCTACCATTCTTACTTTAAATTTTATTTCATCATCTAGGCTTATTTCAATTGCTTCATTTGGAACAAATTTTGGCTCTGTTGTATGAATGCTTTTTCCTGAGCCACTTTGTGGAAGTTCATCTTTTGCTCTTTCTTTCTTAAAGGTGTTATCAATCTTTGGTATAACCATTAAGTCCATAAATTTTTTTATGAAGGTTGATTTACCTGTTCTTACAGGACCAACCACACCAACATATATGTCGCCTTGGGTTCTTTCAGCTATGTCCTTATATATATTGAAGCTCTCCAAGTTATAAACCTCCTAAATTTATTCTTAACAGTATATGTATATTCTCCTTATTATATTTTATTCAATTTGATATATACTACACCATCTTTATATGATATGATTAAAGGTTAATAAAATGAACAACTTTTTTAATTGATTTACCAATACCACTTAAGTCATAACAAAATAATAATTTTATAAGCTTTCAGATTTTTTCTTACGAACCATTAAATTGTAAACAGAAGTCTTAGGGTCAGCTCCGTTAAATAAAGCATTATAAAGTGCATCTGTTATAGGCATAGATACATTTATTTTTTCTTTTAATTCATAGAATGCCTTACATGCTTTTACTCCTTCAACTACCATTCCAACTTCTTTAATAGCTTCATCTAATGTTTTTCCTTGACCTATTAAAATACCAGCTCTTCTATTTCTTGAATGCATAGAAGTACATGTAACTATTAAGTCTCCCATTCCTGTTAAACCATAAAAAGTTTCTACTTTTCCTCCTAATGCCATTCCAACTCTTGCTATTTCTTTCATTCCTCTAGTCATTAAAGTAGCTTTAGTATTATCTCCATACCCTACTCCATCTATTACTCCAGCTGCAAGGGCAATAACATTTTTTAATGCCCCTCCTATCTCTATTCCTACCAAATCATCATTAGTATATACCCTAAACCATGGACACATTAATAAATCCTGTACATCCTTTGCATACTCCATATCTTCTGATGATACAACTACTGCTGTTGGAATTTCTAGAGCTACTTCTTCTGCATGGCTAGGGCCAGAAAGAACAACAACTGGATTTGGTAGTTCTTCTTTTATAACAATAGATAATCTCTTATCTGTTCCTTCTTCAATCCCTTTGGCAATAGATATTATAGGGGTATTTTCAGGAATTTTTCCTTTTAAACTCTTTGCAATTAATCTTATTACATGAGATGGAACTGCAAATACAATATATTCTGCTGAGTTAATAGCCTCCTCCATATCAGAGTATGCTTTTACACCTTCTGGAATTATTAAATCTTTTAAATATCTACTATTTCTTTTGTTTTCATTTATGTCATTTACAACATGTTCATCTCTATCGTATATAGTAACTTCATTCCCTTTCTTAGCTAACAAAACAGCTAGTGCACTTCCAAAGCTCCCTCCACCAATAAAGGCTATTTTACTCATTACTTATCCTTCCTCTCTCTATATTCTATTTCAATACCAGTTCCTTTAAAATCGAAACTATCTCTAATTTGATTTTCTAAATATCTTTCATATGAAAAATGTCTTGCTTGTATGTCATTTACAAAGAACACAAATTTAGGTGGCTTTACTGCTACCTGAGTTGCATAGAAAATTTTAAGTCTCTTAAGTGCAACAACAGGTGGTTCTTTCATAAGTACAGCTTTACTTATGACATCATTTAAAACTCCTGTAGGTATTCTCTTTGAATAGTTATCATAACACTTCTTTGCCATTTCTAATACTTTATGAACTCTTTGACCTGTTAATGCAGATATAAATAAATATTCTGCATATCCTAAGAATTTTAAATTGTTTTGAAGGTCATTTTTAAATTTATTCATAGTTTTGTCATCTTTTTCTACAAGGTCCCACTTATTAACTATAACCATAATAGCTTTTCTTTTTTCATGTGCAAAGCCTATTATCTTTTCATCTTGTTCAGTTATTCCTTCAGTAGCATCTATCATAAGTATGCAGACATCTGCTCTTTCTATTGAGGTTAAAGTTCTTATAACACTATATTTTTCTATTTCTTCCTTAACCTTGTTTTTTCTTCTTATACCAGCAGTATCAATTAATATAAATTTTCCAAGGTCATTTTCTAGGTAGCTATCTATTGCATCTCTAGTAGTTCCAGGAACATTAGAAACAATAACTCTTTCTTCTCCTAAAAGCTTATTTATAAGAGATGATTTTCCAACATTTGGCTTACCAACCATAGCTATTCTTATATATTCATCTTCTTGTTCCTCTTCTGATACAGGGTCAAAATAAGACACAACTCTATCAAGCATATCTCCAAGTGCTAATCCTTGAGAAGCTGATATTGTTATTGGGTCTCCAATACCTAAATTGTAAAATTCCCAAGCATTATCCTCTTCTTTTAAAGAATCAATCTTGTTTACTGCTAATACAACTGGCTTTTTGCTCTTTCTAAGCATATTTGCAACATCTTCATCAGCAGATGTAATTCCTTCTTTTCCATCAACTAAAAATATTATTACATCAGCAGTTTCTATAGCTATTTGTGCTTGCCTTCTCATCTGCTTTACTATAATATCATCTCTTTCTGGTTCTATACCACCAGTATCTATCATTGTGAAATTATAATTTAACCATTCTGCATCAGCATAAACTCTATCTCTTGTTACTCCTGGAGTATCTTGAACAATAGATATTCTCTGTCCTGCTATTTTATTAAATAAAGTAGATTTACCAACGTTTGGTCTACCAACTAAAGCAACTATTGGCTTTCTCATAAATTTTATTCCTCCTCGTTATAAGTATTTATTAAAGATATTAAGTTTTCCCCCGAAAAATCACAGGTTATAACTTTTACATTAAGTTCTCTTTCAATATCTTCTATAGTCATATCATCAAGCATAATAGCACTTTCTGGTGCTAGCTCATATCCTCTTCTAAACATATTATCTGACATTAATAAGTATTTTGATTTTATTTTTCCTTTAATTTGGTCTATAATATCAGTTCCTGTTAAAAGTCCTGTTACTGTTATAGTATCACCAAAGAAATTATTTATTATTTTAAATACATCAATATGTATTTTAGGATTTTTAGCACATATTTTATCTGCTGCTTTTTTAACTTCATCATAAGCTAAAGTTCCTGTTACAATACTATAGCTTCCCTTAGAATTTAAATCTAAAAATTCTAAATCTCTTTCTATTGCATTTATAAAACATCTTGTAACTCCAACACCATCTTCTATCTGCTCATAGCCATTATAAAAATCTTCATCAGGTACTTCCATTCCAGCAACAATATAAAATTCATCTGAAAGTCTTACAAAAGGCTCCTGAACCTCTTTATAAAACCTTTTTTGAAGAACATTTACCATTTCTATTGTTTCTTTTGAAGTTTCTTTATTAAAGGTTTTTACTTTTGCTAAACCCTCTCTATATTTTGTTATTCCTATTGGTACTACAGCAACATTATTAACATAAGGATAAAGTTTATATAAATCTTCTATTGTTCTTTTTAACTCATCCTTATCATTTACATCTGGTACACATACTATTTGTGCATTCATTTGAATTCCTGCTTCTGAAAGCTGTTTCATTCTTTCAAAAACATTTCCTGCAAATCTATTAGAAAGCATTTTTACTCTTAACTCAGGGTTTGTTGTATGAACTGAAATATTAATAGGACTTATGTGGTATTTTATTATTCTTTGAATATCCTCTTCCTTCATATTAGTTAATGTTACAAAATTTCCTTGAAGAAAGGATAATCTTGAATCATCATCTTTAAAATATAGAGTTTCTCTCATACCTTTAGGTAACTGGTCAATAAAACAAAACATACATTTATTGCTACAGGATTTTGCCTTATCCATAATCCCGCCACCAAATTCAATGCCTAGTTCTTCTCCATAATCCTTTTCAATTTCTATTTCCCAAACTTCACCATTTTGTTTTTCTATTTCAAGAAGTAATTCTTCATCTGCTGTAAGAAATCTATAATCAATTATATCATGAATTTCTTGCCCATTAACAGACAATAAATAATCTCCAACCTCAATTTCCATTTCCTCAGCTATACTGCCTTTAAGAACTTCTTTTATTAAATTCTTCATTTTTATTCACTTCCTATTCACTTCCTATTCATGCAAATACCCCATCTTATGCTATATTACCTTATTAACAATAGTAAGTCAAATAAATATGAATATAAAAAAAGCCAAAACAAATATATTATTTTTGCTATTTTATACTGTTAGTTTCAAATCCAAAAAGTAATACCTCTTTATAAAAAAAATGTGAAATATTACTTTGTTTTTACTTAACATACTTAAAGTTAATACAAAATAATATTTCACACTTACTAATTAAAAAAATTTAATTTTATTCATTAAGGTCTACATAATTTCCACTCTTAGAGAATATTGTCCATTCACATATATTAGTTACATGGTCTGCTATACGCTCTAAATACTTAGCTACAAATAAAAGTTGTGCATTTTTATTTGCTCTTACTTCATCAAGTTTTACATTTTTTAGTATGCTATCAAATATAGTCCTATAAAGAGAATCTATTTCATCATCCATTTTACATATTTGATAAGCTTGTTCTTCATCAATACTTACATATGCATTTATTGCTAATGAAATCATTTTTCTTATCTTCTCTTCCATTACCCATAAAGAAAGAGCATCACCTTCAAAATCTCCAGAATCTTTACCAATACTTCTAACTATTTTACATATATCTATAGCATAGTCTGCCATTCTTTCTAAATCTGTAACTACCTTAGTTACTGTAAATACATTTCTTAAATCCTTAGCTAAAGGTTGTTCACTTGCTATAAACTTTATGCATTCTTCTTCTATTGTTTTTTGAAGTTCATCTACCTTATCATCTTCTTTAATAATTCTATCAATTATTTCTAAATCATGATTTTTAAGTGCAAGCATAGTTGCATAAAGTTGTTTTTCAACTAATGTTGACATTTGAATTAATTGGCAATCAATTTCCTTTATTCTTATTTTTTGAGAAGTTAATGTCATATCTCTTCATCTCCTTTAAATTTTAGCCGAATCTTCCTGTTATATAATCTTCTGTTCTCTTATCTCTTGGTTTATAGAAAATATCATCTGTTTTTCCAAATTCAACAACCTCTCCAGTTAAGAAGAATGCTGTCTTATCAGCTATTCTACCTGCTTGTTGCATATTGTGAGTTACAATTACAACAGTATATTGTTTCTTAAGCTCATCCATAAGCTCTTCTACTTTACTTGTAGAAATTGGGTCTAATGCAGAAGTTGGTTCATCCATTAATATTACATCTGGAGAAACTGCTAAAGTTCTTGCTATACATAATCTTTGTTGTTGTCCTCCTGATAGTCCCATAGCACTTGTTTTAAGTCTATCCTTAACTTCATCCCAAATAGCTGCACTTTTTAAGCTTTCTTCAACTATTTGGTCTAATTTCTTTTTATCTTTTATACCATGAACTCTTGGACCATATGCGATATTGTCATATATAGACATTGGGAAAGGATTTGGTTTCTGAAAGACCATTCCAACCTTTGTTCTTAATACAATTACATCATTACTTTTATAGATATCTTCTCCATCAATTAAAACTTCCCCTGTTATCTTTACATCATCAATTAAATCATTCATTCTATTTAATGTTCTTAAAAATGTTGATTTACCACATCCTGATGGACCTATAAAAGCAGTAACTTCATTTTTTTCTATGTCCATATTTATCTTTTTTAAAGCTTGATGAGAGCCATAAAATAAATCTAAGTCTTTAACTGTTATTTTAGCCATTTTTCCACCTCTATTTAATAATTTGCTTTGCTGAACTTTTTAGTTATTAATTTTGCTATTGTATTTAAAACTAATATAATAACTATTAAGACTATACCAACTGCTGCTGCTTGTTGAATGTCTCCAGCTTCTTTAGTAACCAAATAAGCATGAACTGTAAGAGTTCTTGAACTTGACATAATACTTTTAGCCATTTTTGCAACTGTTCCAGCAGTTAATAATATTGCTGCTGATTCTCCAACTACACGCCCAATTGAAAGTATTACACCAGACAAAACTCCTGGAAGTGCACTAGGAACTATTACTTTATATAATGTTTGGAACCTTGTTGCTCCAAGTCCTAATGATGCTTCTCTATAAAATTTTGGAACTGATTTTAATGATTCTTCAGTAGTTCTTATTATTACAGGAAGTATTATTATTGAAACAGTTAATGAACCTGCTAAAATTGAATATCCAAAGCCTAATATATCAACAAAGAATATAGAACCAAATAATCCATATACTATTGAAGGAATTCCTGATAAACTTTCTGTTGCAAATCTTATTATTTTTACAAGTTTTCCTTGCTTAGCATATTCTTGTAGATATACTGCTGCTAAAACTCCAATTGGTGTTGCAACTACTATTGATAAAACTACTGAATATAAAGTTGCAACTATCATTGGAAGTATTCCTCCATCTCCAGATGGAGAATAATCTGCTGTTAAAAATGTTGGACTTATTTTTCTAAAACCTTTTAAGAAGATAAATCCTAAGATAAATACTAACATAAATACTGTTATTATTGCGGAAAGCCATAATAATACCTTCCAAATATTTTCCTTAACTTTTCTTGAATCCATTTTTATGCACCTTCCTTATTAGAAAGCTTACTTAATAGTAAATTTAGTAATAAAATAAATATAAATAAATGAAGTTGGAATTATTGGTGAATTTCCTGCTACTAATATTATTGCCATTGTCTCTCCAATTGCTCTTCCTACCCCTAATACTACCCCTGCTAAAATTCCTGATTTAGCAGCTGGTACAACTACCTTAAAAGTAGTTTCTATATGAGAAGTTCCAAGTGCTAAAGAACCTTCCTTATAGCTCTTAGGTACTGCTCTTATTGAAGTTTCTGATACTGTTACTATAGTTGGAAGCATCATTATAGCTAAAACTATCATTACTGCTAATAAACTTTGTCCTTTAGGTTGATTAAATGTATTTTGTATCCAAGGAACTATAATTGCTAATCCAAACACTCCATATAATACTGATGGTATTCCTGCTAACAATTCAACAGCTGTTGAAATTACTTTTCCAATTTTCTTTGGTGCTATTTCTGCTATAAATACTGCTGTTAATATTCCTATTGGAATTCCTATTATTAATGCTCCTAGTGTAGCTAATATAGATGCTACTATCATTGGTGCTATTCCAAAACTTTCACTACTTGGCACCTACTTAGTACCTAATAAAAAATCTTTGAAAGAAAATCCTTCACTTATAAAAGGATTTAATCCTTTATAAAATACAAAACCTATAATTAATAAAAGACTAATTACTGCTAACATTGCACTTATAAAAAATATAAACTTTGTAACATCTTCAATTATATATTTACTTTTATTACTTTTGTTTTCATTAAGCATATATAAGTTCCCTCCTAGAAGTTATGCTTTCTAATATGTAAGATTCATATAAATATACCCTCTTCAAGAGGGTATATTTATACTATTTATAATTTACTATTTTACTTTTATAAGCTTATCTTCTTCTACTATTTTTTGACCTTCTTCACTTAAGATGTAATCAATAACTTTTTTTCCTTCATCTGTTAATGTATCTTTCTTAGTTACAATTAAGAATGGTCTTGATAATTTGTATTCTCCACTCTTTGCAAGTTCTTCTTCTGGTTTAACTCCATTTAATTCTATAGCATTTACAGTATTATCTACATATGAGAATGAAACAAATCCTATTGCATTTTTATTTCCAGAAACAGTTGTTTTTATATTACCTGAACCATCTGCTATTGTTGCATCTGCTACTAATTCTTCTGATTTATAACCAACAATTTCTTGGAAAGCATCTCTAGTTCCTGAACCATCTTCTCTTGAAACTACTACTATTTGACCATCTTCTCCACCAAGATCTTTCCAGTTAGTTATCTTTCCTGTATATACATCTTTTAATTGCTCTAAAGTTAGATTTGTTACCTTATTTGCAGGATTAACTATTACAGCTATTCCATCATTTCATCCTTTAAATCTCTTGAAGACATTCCTAATTCAGCAACTCCATTTATAGTATCTTTTATTCCTGCTGATGAACCTACTTGATTTATTTCTATTGAAACATTTGAATTTTTTGCTTCATATGCCTTGGCTACTTTTTCCATTAATGGTCCTACAGAAGTTGAACCTGAAACTGCTATTGTTACTTCTTTATTTCCATTAGATGATGAACCTGCTGAACCTGTTGAAGCATCTGAACCGCTATCTCCACAACCTGCTAAAGCTCCTCCCATCATAGCTATCATTAGTCCACTCATTATTAATTTTAAAGTTCTTTTTTTCATTATTATTCCTCCAAACATTATATATGTTTTTTCTTTTATTTTTTCAACACCTTTATAATATTATGTGAAAGTTAAGTTAATATTATTCTATTGTTAATTAATATTAGGAAAATATTAATTAAATTTAACAATATTTCATGTAATTGTTATCATTATTTAACACTAAATTTCTGTTAAAATAAGATTAAAATATTATTTTTCTATTCCTCTTTGTTAAATCACAAGCAAAAAAAGATTGCATACAAATTTTCATTAATTGTATGCAATCTTTGTGTTCATTTATAGTAAGCAATGCAAGAATTATATGTTTCTTATTGTAACTGTAAAAGTAGAACCTTTATTTAATTCACTTTCTATGTTTATTTCTCCGTTGAATATTTTAACAATATGCTTAACAATAGCGAGTCCAAGACCTGTTCCTCCACTCTTTCTTGATTTATCAACTCTATAAAATCTTTCAAATATTCTTGGAATGTCCTCTTTTGGAATTCCTATTCCATTATCTTCTACTTGAAGTACATAGTCTCCATTTTTAATAAGGCTTCTAATTTTAACTGTTGAACCTTCATTTGAATATTTAATTCCATTTTCAGTAAGATTTAAAACCAACTGAAGAAATTTATCCTTATCTCCATAAAGCTTTATATCTTTTTCACTTTTTTCTATTATTAATGAAATATTTTTAGATTCTGCCATGTTTTTAACTATGCTAATAACTTCATCTATTACCTTATAAGGCATAAAATCTTCATCTTCTGTTGTCGTGGAGCTTTCAATTTTAGAAAGTACAAGTATATCACTTATAAGTCTGCTTAATCTTTCTGCTTCATTATCAATAATATCTAAGAATTTTTCTCTTGTTTTTTCATCTTCAACATATTTTAATGTTTCTGCAAAACCTTTTATAGATGTTAATGGGGTTTTTAATTCATGAGTTACATTTGCCACAAACTGACTTCTCATATTTTCAAGTCTTTTTATATCTGAAATATCTTGAACAGCAATTACTTTACCTATCTTCTCACGACCACTTAATATAAAAGCTTTTTTTATTTTAAGTTCTCTTTCTGCTGGATGAAGAATTTTTATTTCTTTTGCTATTTCATCATCTTCATTTAAAAAAAAATTCATATCAAAATCTTGAATATAATCATATATCTTTTCCCCAGTAATGTCATCTTTAATACCAAATATTCTTTTTGCATATGGATTCATAATGATTATATTGTTATCTAAGTCAACAGCTATTACCCCGCTTTCCATAGATTTAACAATAGATTCAAGTCTATTTTGCTTGTCCATAACCTCATTTATTTTACTTTGAAGCTGGTCTGCCATTTTATTAAAAGTTTCTCCTAAGGTACCTAGTTCATCATTAGTTTTTGCCTTTGCCCTTATGTGAAGGTCTCCTCCTGCTATTCTGCTTGTTACTTCTTCTAATTCATTTAATGGCTTCATTATTGTTCTTACAAGCTTCATTGAAATAACAAAAGTAAATACAAAAACAAATACAACTATAATAAAAGAATATCCAAGTTTATAAAAATTAAAATAGCTTACACTTTCAAAAGGTACTGAAAGCCTTAGTACATTACCATTTTCAAGCTTCATTGCATAATATACTAGCCTTTCATTATTTGTACTACTATTTCTTACAGAATATGCTTCTCCTTTTTCTAATGCTTCTTTAAACTCTACTCTATTTGAATGGTTTTCTTCATTTTCTCCTAAAGTATCATAAATAACTCTTCCATCATTACTAATGTATGTACATCTAATGGTTGTATTACCTAATTTTATTCCTGTTACTTTATCTACATCTTCATAATTATTTTTTACTATATATTCAGCATAATTTTTTAGATTACTCTTAACATGCCTCATATTTTCCACATTAAATATTGTTAAAAATGAAGTAGTAGCTAATACTAGAGCAAAAACTATTGTTATTACTATTGTTGTTATTATCTTTTTTCTCATATTAACTCTCTGGACTAAATCTATAGCCCACGCCCCTTATAGTTTCAATAAATTTAGGATTTTTATCATCTTTTTCAATCTTCTTTCTAAGATATCTTATATGAACATCTACAGTTCTTGTTTCCCCTATATATTCATAACCCCATACCTTATCTAATAATGTTTCTCTTTGAAGTATTTTCCCTTTATTTTTTATTAAAATTTCTAAAAGTTCAAATTCTTTAAGAGTCATATCTACTTTTTCTCCATTAACCTTTACTTCATGACGTTCAAAATTAACACTAAGATGACCACTTTCAAATACATTCATCTCTTCTGTTTTAGTATTTGCACTTCTTCTTAATACTGCTTTTACTCTTGCAAGAAGCTCTCTTATTGAAAAAGGTTTTGTTATATAATCATCTGCACCAAGCTCTAAACCTAGTATTTTATCAAATTCTTCTCCTTTTGCAGTAAGCATAATAATTGCTGTTTTTCTTATATCAGCATTTCTTTTTATTTCTTTACATACATCAAAGCCATCCATTCCAGGAATCATAAGATCTAAAAGTACTAAATCAGGCTTATTTTCTTTTGCTAATGTAACAGCATCGTTTCCATTATTTGCTGTAATAACCTTATATCCTGTATTCTCCAAATTAAATTTTAATAATTCTACAATATGTTCTTCATCATCCACTACTAAAACTTTTCCCTCAGCCATTTACCCTTCTTCTGCTACTAAAAACATATACAAATATATATGCTAGATGATTCGGATAAATCTCACGATTTTATCTTACTGTTTCAATGTATCTGTTTTTGTTATAAA
>CACZYK010000002.1 GCA_902785295.1 uncultured Clostridium sp. | reverse complement strand
TAACTGTAACCTTTATCATGTAGCTTACACCTCACATTTACTCATATAATATAATTATATTGAAAGTAGTATTATAAAACAACTTCTATTTATGAACAAAGAGCATGAAATTTTTAAACTTTATTATTAAGCTTAACAATTTATCTATATTCTAACAAACAATATATTTCCCTTATAATATAAAAAAGAACCTATAGAATTTTTATTTTCCATTCCATAGATTCTTTTTATTACAAAATTTCTATTATCTTAATTCAGCATTAAATTTATTTTCTAAAGCTTTAAGTATTTTATCTGAGCTTTGTTTACTTCTTCATCTTTTAATGATTTTTTAAGGTCTCTATAAACAATAGCATATGCTATGCTCTTCTTTCCTTTTGCTATTTGAGCTCCTTTATAAATATCAAATAGCTCTACTTTTTCTACTAAGTTTCCACCTGCTTTTCTTATAGCTTCTTCAATGTCTCCAACTAAAACATCATCATCAACTAAAATAGCTAAATCACGAGTTGCTGCTGGGAATTTAGGAATTGGTGTATAAACCTTCTTCATATCAGCTGCTTCATATAAAAGGTCTAAATCTAATTCTGCTATATAACAAGGAGTTTCTAGTCCGTATTCTTCTTGAACATCTGGATGAATTTCTCCAAATACTCCTGCAGATTTTCCTCTTAATTGAATTGCTGCAGTCTTTCCTGGATGGAAAGTAGGATTTTCACTTTCACGTACATATTTAGCCTTCTTAATTCCTAAAGCTGATATTACATTTTCAACTGCACCTTTAAGATTTAAGAAATCGCAATCTCCATACATACCTATTGTTAAAATATTTTTTTCATTTGGAAGCTCTGTTTCAATTTCATTTTTAATATATACTTTTCCCACTTCAAATAATCTTGCATAACTATTATTTCTAGCATAGTTTCTTCCTAAAGATTCCATCATTGAAGGAATAGTTGAAGTTCTCATTACTGAATAATCTTCTCCTAATGGATTCTTTATTTTAACAACTTCTCTTAAAGGAGAATCTGTTAGAAGTTTTATTTTATCAAATACTTTAGGTGATACAAATGAATATGCTACTGATTGATTTAATCCTGAAGATATTAAAGCACTTATAACTTCTTCTTTTAGAATTTCATTTCTATGTCTATTTTCTCTAAATGGAGTAACATCAAATACAGTAGTTGGAATTTTATCATATCCATAAATTCTTGCAACTTCTTCTGCTATGTCTTCTTTTATTCCAATATCAACTCTAAATGTTGGAATTGTTATTTCTAAAGAATCTCCATTTATTTCTGTTTTTAAATCAACTAAATCTAAGCATCTTTTCATTTCTTCTTTACTTAACTTAGTTCCTAGGAATGTATTAATCCAATTAGAATCAACAGAAATATGTCCTATTTCCTTTTTGTTAGGATATACATCTATAACTCCTTCCATAACTTCTCCACAATCTAATTCACATACTAAAGCACAAGCTCTTTCTATGGCAATTTCAGCTAAGTTAGGGTCTATATCTTTTTCAAATCTTCCAGAAGCTTCTGTTCTTAAATTTAAAGCTTTTGAATTAACTCTTATATTTGTTCCATCAAAGTTAGCACCTTCAAATATAACTTCTGTTGTATCATCTTTTATTTCTGAATCTAATCCACCCATTATTCCTGCTAAAGCTATTGTAGTTTCATCATCTTTTATACATAGGAAATTAGAGTTTAATTCTCTTTCAACATCATCTAATGTTGTAAATTTTTCTCCATCCTTTGCAGTATCAACAACTATCTTCTTAGAAGTTATTTGTCTGCTATCAAAAGCATGCATAGGACATCCTATTTCAAGCATTACAAAGTTAGTTATATCAACGATATTATTTATTGGTCTAACTCCTGATTCCATTAATCTTTCTTGCATCCAAGCTGGTGATGGTGCTATTTTTACATTTTTAATCTTCTTAGCCATATATCTATTGCAAAGATTGCTCTTTATTTCAACAGATAATTCATCATTTATATTCTCATGACACTTTACTGTATAGTCTAAGTTAGGCATTTTATAACTTCTATTTAAAGCAGCAGCTGCTTCTCTTGCCATTCCTACCATGCTTAAACAGTCTGGTCTGTTAGAAGTTATGTCAAAATCTAATATTGATTTATTTAATCCTAAATATTCCTTAACTTCTACACCTAAAGGTGCATCTTCAGGTAAAATCATTAATCCATGAACTGGCTCATCTCCTGCTATTCCTAATTCTTCTTCAGAACAGAACATACCATTTGATAAAACTCCTCTCATTTTACCCTTTGTGATTTGAGTTCCATCAGCTATTGTAGATTTATGAAGTGCTACTGGGACTTTATCATTTTCTTTCATATTAGTTGCAGCAGTAACTATTTGAATTACCTCTGAACCTATATTAGCTTGACAAATACTTAATCTATCTGCATCAGGGTGCTTTTCTATTTTTTCTATTTGACAAACTACTACTTTTTTAATTATATCCCCTTGAGTTATTACTTCTTCTAATTGAGAACCTGTTAATGTAAGCATATCTCCAAGTTCTTGTGGTGTTACATCTATATCAACATAATCTTTTATCCAATTATATGGTACCTTCATTTTTTATATTTCCTCCTCTAGAATTGATTTAAGAATCTCATATCACTTTCATATAATAATCTGATATCATCTAATCCATAGCTAAGCATAACCATTCTATCAATACCAAATCCAAAAGCAAATCCACTATATTCTTCTGGGTCTATTCCACAGTTTCTAAGAACATTAGGGTGAACCATTCCGCAGCCTAACATTTCTATCCAACCAGAGCCCTTACATACATTACATCCCTTTCCTCCACATACAAAGCATGTAGCATCCATTTCTGCTGAAGGTTCTGTAAATGGGAAATGATGAGGTCTGAATTTAGTTTGAACCTTATCACCAAACATCTTCTTAACAAATAATTCTAATGTTCCTTTTAAGTCTGCAAAAGTTACTCCCTTTGCTACAACTAATCCTTCCATTTGATGGAATATTGGTGAGTGAGTTGCATCAACAGAGTCAGCTCTATAAACCTTACCTGGTGAAATCATCTTTATTGGTGGCTTTTGCTTTTCCATTACTCTTATTTGAACTCCTGATGTTTGAGTTCTTAAAACCACATTATCATTTATGTAGAATGTATCTTGTTCACTTCTTGCTGGATGATTTTTAGGAATATTTAAAGCTTCAAAGTTATAATAATCAAGTTCAACCTCTGGTCCTTCTTCAACTGAGAATCCCATTGATATGAATATATCTTTTATCTTTTCTATTGTTAATTCTAATGGATGTCTCTTTCCTATAACATTTTTCTTTCCTGGAAGAGTTATATCTATAATTTCACTTTCAAGTTTCTTTTTCTTTTCTTCTTCCTTTATTTTATTAACTGCTTCATCAAGCTTTTCTTCAACTACTTTCTTTACATCATTAACAAGCTTACCCATAACAGGTCTTTCTTCTTTAGATAAATCTTTCATACTTTTTAAAATAGTAGTTAATTCTCCCTTTTTACCTAAGTACTTTACTCTTATATCTTGAAGAGTAGCACTGTCTTTGGCTTCTTCAATTAACTTTAAAGCAGTTTCTTGAATTTCATTTAACTTATTTTGCATTATATTTTCTTCTCCTTTCTTTTCTATAAAACATTAAAAAAATACACTAATTATTTTTTTGTATAAAAAAAATCCGTCCCTAAAAAGGGACGAAAATATTTCCGCGTTACCACCCTAATTGGCTTTTATAAAAAACCCAACTCAAATTAATTTAACGGTTTCCCGCTAGCTACTACTAAAAATTTCACAGCTAGAACTCCTGAGCGAACTTCAATATAACCTTATTTAAAATGGCTTTCAGTCCATGACCACTTCTCCCTGAAAACTTAATTATACCTACTTTCTCATTCACAGTTTTGTTATTATTTTATTACTTTTACATTATACAGATGTTTTTCTAAAAATTCAACTTATTTTGCCTAACTTTTTCATATAAAATTATTGAGGCTGCTATTGCTACATTTAAAGATTCAGCTCCTCCTGGCATAGGTATTTTTACTTTTTTATCTGATAATTCATATATTTCTTTGCTTACTCCATTACCTTCATTTCCAACAGAAATTATTAAATTGCCACTTAAATCCTCTTCAAAAAAGTCTTTATCTCCTTCAAGAGAGGTTGATAAAAGTGAAAATCCTTTATTACACAATTCTTTTACTATTGTATTATCTTTATCATCATAAATTACTGGAATATGAAATAATGAACCCATGCTAGCTCTTATTGTTTTTTCATTATATATATCTACAGTCCCCTTTGTTAAAATAATTCCATCTACTCCTGCTGCATGTGCTGTTCTGATTATAGTTCCAAGATTTCCAGGGTCTTGTAGTTTATCACATAAAAGATAAAAACTTCCTTGAAGGTTTAAATTTACAACATTCATCTTAACTACTGCTACTACTCCTTGAGGCTTTTCTGTAGAAGATAATTCTTTAATAAGGCTATCTCTTAATCCATATACTTTTATATCTTCATTTAAATATCTTCCTAAATATTCTTGTATTCTTTTATTTTCTTCATCATTTACAAAAATATATTCTATATTTAAATTTGCTCTAAAAGCTTCTTCAATAAGTCTAAAACCTTCAATTATGTACTTACCTTTCTTATCTCTTATTTTTCTTTCTTTTAATTTTTTTGTTTCTTTATATAAACTATTTTCTTTGCTTCCTATAAAAATCAAGAATTACACCTCTTAATCCTTTATTATTGCACCTTCAAGACTAGTTAATGCTTCTTTTGAACCTATAGCTACTATTACATTATCTTTACAAACTATATCGTCTGCTGCGGGATTTAAATTTATCTTTTCTCCTTTTTTTATAGCTATTACATTTATTCCATATTTTTTTCTAAGGTCAAGACTTTTTAAGTCTTTTCCTACCCAATCCTCAAAAGCCTTTACTTCCATTATGCTATAATCTGATGATAATTCAATATAATCAAGTATACTAGAAGAAATTATGTTATGAGCTACTCTTACTCCCATATCTTTTTCTGGTAAAACTACTCTATCTGCTCCAATTTTATATAAAACTTTTGCATGTAATTCTCCATTTCCCTTAGCAATTATGTACTTAACTCCAAGTTCTCTAAGAATTAATGTTGCCATAACACTTGATTGTATGTCTCCACCAATAGATATTATTGCCACATCAAAATTTCTTATTCCTAAAGCTTTTAATGCATTTTCATCTGTTGCATCTGCCTGTACTGCATGAGTTACTTCACTTGCAATATCTTGAATTAAATCTTCATTTTTATCTATTACTAATACATCATTTCCTAAAGAATATAATGTAGTTGCAATTGATGAACCAAATCTACCAAGCCCAATTACTACAAATTGTTTTTTACTCAAAAAATCACCCTCTAACCAATTAATATCTTTGTTTCTGGATATCTATAACCTTTATTTTTTCTCTTATTTGTTAAAGCTAATGCTACAGTTAATGGCCCAACTCTACCAAAGTACATTGTTATCATTATAATTATTTTTCCAATAAAATTTAATCTTTGTGTAACACCAGTAGTTAATCCAACTGTTGCAAAAGCTGATGTAGCCTCATATAATAAATCTATAAATTGTTCTTTTGGTTGTGTAATACATAATAACATTGTAACAACAACAACAAGACTAAAACTTATCATAAGTATTGCAAATGCTCTATAAACTAATTCTTTAGATAGTCTTCTTCCAAATAGTTCTGTGTCTTCTCTTCCTTTAATAACACTTACTACAGTTAATACAATTATACCAAAGGTTGCAGTTTTTAATCCTCCAGCTGTTGAACCTGGTGAACCTCCAATATACATAAGGATTATTGTTAAAAATTTTCCTCCAGAAGTCATTTTATCTAAGGATATGCTATTAAAACCGGCAGTTCTAGGAGATACCCCAGAAAATATTGCATTTAATATTTTATTTTTAATGCTCATAGGTCCTAATGTTTCTGGATTATTATACTCTAGTGCAAACATAAATAATATTCCTCCAAATAAAAGTATTGAAGTCATTAAAAGCACTAACTTGGTATGAGTAGATAATCTTCTATCTGTTTTATATTTAAGAAGTTCTATTACGACTGTAAATCCTAAACCTGAAACTATTATTATTATACTAAGAGTTAATAAAACTATAGCATTAGTTGAATAAGAAGTTACACTACTATACCCTCCAAATAAGTCAAAACCTGCATTACAAAAAGCTGATACTGAATGAAATATTCCAAAATATAATCCTTTTAAAGGTCCATAGTCTTTAATAAACTGTGTTGCAAGTAACAATCCCCCAATAATTTGTACTAAAATAGTAAATAAGACTATTCTTTCTACCATTTTTACTAATCCTTGAATGCTAAAGGTATTCATAGCCTCTTGCATTATAAGTCTATCTCTTAATGTAATTCTCCTTTTTAATAAAATTGCTAAAAGGGTTGTAAATGCCATGAACCCAAGTCCACCAACTTCTATCAAAAGCATAATTACAATTTGACCAAATTCATTCCAATATGTTCCAGTATCCAATGTTACAAGCCCTGTTACACATACTGCTGAAGTTGCTGTAAAAAGTGAATCTAAAAAATTTGTAAAATTACCACTTTTAGATGATATAGGAAGAGTTAAAATTATTGCTCCTACAAGAATAACTATAGCAAATCCTAATGCCAAAATTTGAACTCCACTTAATTGTGAAGTTTTACTTTTTTTCATATAATTCATTAATAATCACTCCAAAGGCTATATATTTTCCCATATAAAAATAAATGCGACTTTAGTCGCATTTATAATGTTATTGCAAAATTAAGCATTTAGTTGTTTCTTAGCTACTTCTACTAATTCAGCAAAAGCCTTTGGATCGTTGATAGCTATTTCAGATAACATCTTTCTGTTTATGTCAACTCCAGCTAACTTCATTCCATTCATGAACTTAGAATATGAAAGACCATTCATTCTTGTAGCTGCATTTATTCTAGCTATCCAAAGTCTTCTATAATCTCTCTTCTTTAACTTTCTTCCTACATATGCATTTCTTAATGCTCTTATAACTGATTCATTAGCAGTTTTAAATAACTTGCTCTTTCCACCATAGTATCCTTTTGCAAGTTTTAATACTTTTTTATGATTTTTACGAGAATTAACCGCTCTCTTTACTCTTGCCATTTTCTAGACCTCCTGTATCCTAAATCCTATAGGTATGGTAATAATTTCTTCATTACTTTTTCTTGATTTGCTGCAACATAGCCAGTTTTTCTTAAGTTTCTTGTTCTCTTTGTAGTTTTCTTAGTTAAGATATGGCTCTTAAAAGCCTTTGCTCTCTTTAACTTTCCTGTTCCTGTTTTCTTAAATCTTTTTGCTGCACCTCTATGAGTTTTCATTTTTGGCATGATAAATTTCCTCCTCTCTGATTACGCCTTCTTAGGGCCTAAAACCATTGTCATACTTCTTCCTTCTTTTTTAGCAGGCTTCTCTACTATACATACGTCTTCTAGCTTGCTTGCAAATTTATCTAAAATCTTTAATCCTAGATGAGAAAGCTCCATTTCTCTTCCTCTGAATCTGACAGTGATTTTTACTTTGTCTCCATCTAATAAGAACTTTCTTGCATTTTTAGCTTTAATATCAATATCATGTTCTTCAATAGTTAAAGAAACTCTAATTTCTTTGATACTGATAACTTTTTGATTTTTCTTAGCTTCTTTTTCTTTCTTTGACTGTTCATAAATGAATTTTCCTAAATCCATTATTTTGCAAACAGGTGGCTTTGCCCCTGGTGATATCATTACTAAATCTAGTTCTGCTTCATCAGCTAATTTTTGTGCTTCTGCAGTTTTTAAAACACCTAGTTGAGTTCCATCTGTCTTAATAACTCTAACTTCTTTTTCTTTTATCTCTTCATTAACTATATATTTTTTGTTAATAATTTTCACCTCCGAAAAAAATAAAAAGCATTATATAATAAAAGGACGACTTAACGCCGTCCTGTATATTACCTCAATTACTTTAGATAATTAACCATACTAACTAGAACTTTCTGTTGTATGGTGAGAAACGGCTGTTTCTTCTTGACCTAAGTTATTGTATCATCATTATTTTTTAATGTCAATACTTTATTTGCAAAAAGTCACCTTATTTCCAAAGACTTTAACAATAGTATCAATAAATTCTTTATTAAGGCACTTTTCTTTGCTGTGAATTATTATATGCTCTGGAGAGTTTGTTATTAAACCACTTATTATTATATCTTCCACGTTTGCATCTACTCCAATTTTACATCCTGTAAGTTCTTTAATAAATTCATTAAGTATATCTTTTCCTTCTCCATCTGTTAGAGAATATTCTCCTAATGATTGTATTGTAAGGTTAACCTCTGAAAGTTTGCTATCTTGAATATTAACAAAATATTTTAAAAGTCTTATAAACTCTTCATATTCTTTATCTATTATATAATTTTCAATGACTCTATCTATAAGAACTTCTATATTTAATCTTAAATCTTTCATTCTAAATAAAAGAAAGCCATTTATATTAAACTCATTATTTTCTTCTATACATACTTTTATTTTATCTATTATTTCATTTATTATATTAGAATAATACAAAAAATCATTACCTTTATTAAAATTTTCTAATCTTAACACCTTCATAATGATTTCTTCTAATTCTAATAACTCGCTTTGCCTTAAAAAAAAGTAATTGTCTGTTAAAAACTCAAATAATTCTTTTTTTCTGTACTTTTCTATTATTATTTTATACATTATATTACTTACATATATTATTATCTTTTTTCTTATTTTTTCATTATAATTATCATCATCACATATAATTTTTATTATATGTGTATTTTTTTCTAAACTTTCAATTAACCCAATATTTATATTT
This sequence comes from uncultured Clostridium sp., assembly GCA_902785295.1. Taxonomy (GTDB): domain Bacteria; phylum Bacillota; class Clostridia; order Clostridiales; family Clostridiaceae; genus Clostridium. The sequence goes on along the minus strand of CACZYK010000002.1, from coordinate 58,221 downwards.
TTTTTCTTTAAAAGCTTTCTTAATCCTTGTAGTTCCTCAATAAAGTCTAGTTCTTCTGAATAAGCTAATCTCAGTACAAGCATGGATTTCACTCCCTTCTGATAATAGTATGCTTTAAAAATTTAAGCTCTATTCAAAATTTATAATTCTTTATCTGTTGATTTTTTTAGTATGAAATAGTAATGTTATCATTAGAAAATTTATAGGAGGTAATCATGTACTGTTTTATTGATTATAGAACCACAAAAGAAGAATTAAATAATTTATATAAATTAGGATTAGAACCAATTATTATTCCAAAAACTCCTTTAGTTTATGAAGCCATTAATGGTCATGTTGACATTCAACTTAATATTTTAAGCAAAAAAGATAAACTTGTTATTGTATCTAAAGATATAAATAAAAGTTTTCTTTCTTCTTTGAAAGATAAAAAAATAAATTATGTGTTATCTCATAATTCTTTAGGTTTTAAATATCCTGATGATATTATATTAAATGGACTTATTTTAGAAAAATTTTTTATTCATAATCTAAACTTTACTGATAAAACTCTTCTAGAAAGCCAAAAAAATAAAAAAAACATTCATGTAAAGCAAGGCTATACTAAATGTTCAGTTCTTCCTATAAGAGAAGACTCTATTATAACAAGTGATAAAAATATTGCTAAAGAACTTCTAAATTACAATTTTAATGTTCTTCTTATTCCTTCTGGAGACATTCTTCTTCCAACATTAAATTATGGTTTTATTGGAGGTACTGGAGGAATGATTAGTAAAAATAAAATTGCCTTTTTTGGAGAACTTTCAAATTATGCTTATGGTCAAGATATCTATTCTTTTTTATATAAGTTAGATGTAGAACCTATCTACCTAAGAAAAGGTAAACTAATTGATAGAGGAAGCCTTCTAACTTTATAATTCTTTTATATCTTACGTAGAAACCATAAAAAAAGTGTTAATTATTATTTTGCTTTTTCCTCTCTGTGGACCCCAACTCAACATAAAATAATAATTAATAATTTCTAATTAAACAAAAAAATTTAAACTTATCTTTTATTAAACTTTAATATTATATTGGTAAGTTATCCTCAACTTAGAGAATAATATAATTTCCTATAAAAAAATAAAAAAGCATAAATCTTAGTAAAATTCTTACTTAAGATTTATACTTTTTAAATCTAATCTTCATTTAAAATTCTTAATAATTTGTTTAAATGCCTTTCTCCAACCATACATTCATCATTATTATTCATTTTAACTATTCTTTTTTCTTTATTAACATCTGATATATTATTTATATTTACTAAAAAATTCTTGTGACATTTATAGAAGTTTTTTCCTAATTTATCTTCTATATCTCTTAATGTTGCATTAATTATTATTTTTTCATCAACTCCATGTACAATAACCTTTTTCTTTTCTTCTAACTTTTCAAAAAATGTTATTTTTTCACAATCCAATCGTACATTATTTTCACCAAATTTAAAATTAAACATATATCCCTCACCCTTTTTATTTATTAAATAACCTATTTTATTAAAAAATTCATATGATTTTTATTATATCATATTTAATATTCGAATATACTCGAAAATTCTGAATTTAAAATTTATTTTTAAAAAAGACTATTGCTTTATATAACAACAGTCTTTTAAGCTTATCTTAAATCTTTTTCATAAGAGATGACATTATTGCAATACCACTTGCTCCTACTTCCAATACACTTTTGTAATTTTCTTTATTAATTCCACCTATTGCATATACAGGTATCTTTACTTTGCTACATATTTCTTTAAGTTCTTCTAATCCTCTTGGCTTTAATCCCTTTTTACATTCTGTAGCAAACACATGACCATAAAGTATATAATCAGCACCTTTTTTCTCTGCTTCTAAAGCTTCACATAAACTATGAATAGATACCCCTTTTATTCCTTTAAAATCATTTCCTTTATTTTCAGAAAAATCCTTAAAAGATAGTTGAATTCCAAAAGAATTAATTTCTTTTGCTACTTCTACATCACTATTGATTATTAACTTTATATCACCATTATTATTTAATATATTTTTTATCTTTTTAGCCATAATCAATAATTCTTTATGTTCTAAGTCTTTCTCTCTTAAAATAAGATACTTTAAATTACTTTTAGATATTTCCTCTATTCTACTATAAAAATCATCACAAAGTTTTCTATTTGTAACTCCTATTATATTCATAAAACTCTATCCTTACTCTCTTTAAATTTCCTCTTCTCCAAGCAATAATCTAACAACCATATTAGCTTGATGATTAGCAACTATTGCTACTCTTGGAGCCATTAATCCATCATTAATTTTTGCTTCATTAACAAAATCTCCACAAATATAAAATCTTTTATTTATTTTTTTTGTTTGTATTATATTATTTGAATAAAATCCTGCCATTCCTGAAGCTGATACTATTTTTTTATCCTTAAATTTAGTTAATACTTCACTTACAAGCATTGCTTTATATTCTGGATTATCAAAAGCTTCTACAATAATATCTACATCTTTAAATAATTCTTGTATATTTTCTTTTTCAATTTTTTTATCAATAGCTTCAATATTTACAAATGGATTTACTTCCTTTAAAATCTCTTTAATTGCATGAACCTTTTTCATTCCAATATGTTTTACATAATATTGTTGTCTATTAAGATTGCTTGGCTCAACCACATCAAAGTCTATTATTTTTATAAATCCAACTCCTATTCTTGCTAAAGATAAAGCTACATTAGAGCCAAGCCCACCTGCTCCTGCTATAGCAATTCTCCCTTTTTTTAGCATTTCATATACATAAGGAGTATGTCTGCTTATCATTAATGCCTCAAGTTCTTCTTTTTTAGGAATTTCTCCTCTTTTTATGAGAGTAATTTTATCTCCATTTTTAATATTTTTATCTTCTTTAATTGGAAATCCATTTAAAATTATTATATCTGCATCACTTTTAAATTTATCTCTTATCTTAAATAAAGTATTTTCTTCTACAGTTTCTTTTTTCTCATTAATATAAATTTCCAAATCTTAGCCTCCTCCAACAAAGCTCACAACTTCTATAGTATTATTTTCTTTAAGCTTAAATGAACTAAATTCATCTTTAAGAACTATTTCTCCATCTACTTCAACAACAACTCTATCTTTGTTAATTTTAATCTTTGATAATAATTCATCAATAGTTATTCCATCATCTAGATTCATTTCTTTACCATTAACTTTCATTTACTCACCTTCTTTAGATAAATATATTTTTCTAAACTTTTTTCTTTTATTAAGCTTAGCAACTAATATAAATTCCTTATAATATAAGGAAAGACTTACCATTATAGGCAAGTCTTTAATCTCATAAATCATACTTTTATTGCTTCCCTACGGTGGTATTAACCACATCAGGTTTTAGAGTCTCAGTTCTAACAGAACATCTCTCAACCAACTCATAGTTGGTGCCCCTAGCCTTTTAATATCTTATTACAAAACATATTATATTCTTGTTTTTTCTCATTGTAAAGTATAATTTTGTTAATAAAATATTGCTTAAATGTAGTAAATGACTCATCTTCTCTTTGAATGTTTACTATTATTAAAATTATTCATATTATTTTCATTCATATTATTCATTCCACCATTTTGATTATTCATCATCATATTAAAAAAGTTAACAAAATCATTCTGAGAATTATTGTTTCCTCCTTGTCCCATCATACCTTGAAGCATATTAAACAAAGGATTATTATTTCCTCCCACACTTCCAATAAGCATATTTAATAAAGGATTATTCATGCCATTCATTATATTGTTATTCATCCCATTCATCATTCCATTATTTAGCATTCCTCTATTCATTCCATTATTGTTTAACATTCCACCATTCATAAGAAGGCTTAATAATATATTTATTAAAGGATTCATTCTCTCACCTATATAAATTAATGCTTATAATATATTATTTTTTAAATCACAAAATGATACAAAAATGCTTTATCAAAGTTTATTTAGAAACTAGACTTTTTAACTAATAAATCAAATAATTTTTGTGATGATTCATCATTTTTGTATAAAAATTCTGGGTGCCATTGTACTGCCATAGCCATTTTTGTTTTTTCTATTTCTATACCCTCTATTAATCCATCTGTTGCCATAGCGTTTATTTTTACATTAGGTGCTTTTTTTCTTATTCCTTGATGATGTAAGCTATTTACTAATAATGTTTCTTTTTGAATACATTCATATAACATCGTATCTTTAAATATCTCCACTTTATGAGTTCCTTCACTATAAGGATGTCCTTGCTTATGATTAAGTGTTATTTTATGCCCTCTTTCAGTTGGAATATCTTGATATAATGTTCCTCCCATAACAACATTTAGAATTTGAATACCTCTACAAATTCCTAATAAAGGTTTATCCATATTTATTAATCTCTCTATTAAAAATTTTTCCTCTTCGTCTCTTTCAAAGCATATTTCATTACAATAATATTGAATTTTGTCTGTATATAATAATGGATTTACATCCTGCCCTCCAGTAAAAAGAAAACCATCCATTTCATCACATACTTCTTTTAATATATTATTATCAGTAGTTAAAGGAAGTATATAAGGTACTCCTCCTGCTTTTATTATTCCATTCATATAACCTGGAACCATCCATAAACTATCTTTTTCTGAATCATATAATGGTAAAACTCCTATTTTGGCTCTCATAATAATCACTCCTTTTTAAAAAAAGGTGCACACTTTAATAAAGTGCACACCTTTGTACTATCTTAATTAGATAGTACCAAAATATTATTTGATTGTCAAAATTTATTATTTTTTGCCAAAAGTAAATTTCTTATGAGTTTTAGTAGTTTCTACTCCTTCTACTTCCTCGCCACAAGCTCTCATAAATTCTGCTAAAGCTTCTTTTTGTTTTTCATTAAGATTCTTAGGAATATCAACTATTACCTTAACATATTGGTCTCCCCTATTCTTTGTATTAACTATTGGAACTCCTTTTCCTCTTAATCTAAATACAGTACCTGATTGAGTACCTGCTGGAACTGTATATACAACATCTCCATCAATTGTTGGAACTTTTATTTCTGTTCCAAGAGCAGCTTTACCCATAGAAATATGAGTTTCTACATGTATATCATTATCTTTTCTAATAAATTGTTTAGATGGTGCAACCTTAAATACAACATGTAAATCTCCTGCTGGACCACCATTTTTGCCAGCATGTCCTTGACCTCTTAAAGTCATATATCTTCCTGTATCTACACCTGCTGGAACCTTTATAGTTATCTTTCTGCTCTTTCTTTCAGTTCCTTTTCCTTTACATGTATGACATGGTTTTTCTGCAATTTTACCTTTACCACCACATTGGTCACATGTAACAGTTCTTATAGAAACTCCAAAAAAACTTTGAGTTTGCATATTTATATGACCTTGCCCATTACATTTAGGACAAGTTTTTAAATTTGTTCCTTTTTCTGCTCCTGTTCCATTACAATCTTCACATTTTTCAATTCTTGAAATTGAGAACTGCTTTTCAGCACCAAATACAGCTTCATCAAAGGTTAAATTTAAAGTGTATTCAATATCGTCACCTTTAACTGGTCCATTTCTTCTTGCAGAACTTCTTCCGCCACCAAAAATATCGCTGAATATATCACCAAAGTCTCCAAAATCACTAAAGCCACTGAATCCGCCAGCTCCACCGCCAAATCCGCCTGGTTCTGCTGTTCCAAATCTATCATAATTTGCTTTTTTCTCTGGGTCTGAAAGAACTTGATAAGCTTCATTTATCTCTTTAAATTTTTCTTCTGCTTCTTTATTTCCTTGGTTTTTATCTGGATGATATTTTATAGCTAATTTTCTAAATGCCCTTTTTATTTCATCATCGCTTGCACCTTTTTGAAGTCCTAAAACTTCATAATAATCTTTGCTTGCCATTTGAATTTCACCACCTAGTTTATTTTTAACTTTAGAAAAGGGAAGACGACCTGTGTCTTCCCTCTAATATTATATAAGGTTATACCCTATTTTTGCAAACTATTTATCGTCATCAACCTTAAAATCTGCATCTACGACATTGTCATCTTGTGGACCTGCTGCTCCTCCTTGAGCTCCCATATTTGGATCAAATCCTTCTGCACCTCCTGGTTGTGCTCCTGCTTGTTGATAAATCTTTTGAGAAACTGCATAGAATGCTTGATTTGCTTCTTCCATAGCTTTCTTAACTGCTTCTATATCATCAGAATCTTTAACTTTCTTAAGTTCTTCAATCTTAGCTTCTATATTTGACTTATCTGCTGCATCAACCTTATCACCAAGTTCACCTAAAGTCTTTTCTAATTGATAAATTGTTTGGTCAGCATTGTTGTGAACTTCTATTTTTTCTTTTCTCTTCTTATCTTCTTCTGCAAACTTTTCAGCTTCCTTAACAGCCTTATCTACTTCTTCTTCACTTAAGTTAGTTGAAGCAGTTATTGTTATGTTAGCTTCTTTTCCTGTTCCCTTATCTAAAGCAGATACCTTAACAATACCATTTGCATCTATATCAAAAGTAACTTCAATTTGAGGAATTCCTCTTGGAGCTGGAGCTATTCCTGAAAGATTAAATCTACCTAAGCTCTTATTGTCAACAGCCATTTGTCTTTCACCTTGAAGTACATTTATATCAACTGATGTTTGGTTATCAGCATAAGTTGAGAATATTTGACTCTTCTTAGTTGGGATTGTTGTATTTCTTTCAATTAATGGAGTTGAAATACCACCTGCTGTTTCAATTCCTAATGTTAATGGAGTAACATCTAGTAATAATACATCTTTAACTTCACCAGTTAATACACCTGCTTGAATAGCTGCACCAATTGCAACACATTCATCTGGGTTAACTCCCTTTGAAGGTTCTTTTCCTGTAAAGTTCTTAACAGCTTCTACAACTGCAGGAATTCTTGTTGAACCACCAACTAATATTACCTTATCTACTTGACCTATTGAAAGTCCAGCATCATCTAAAGCTTTCTTCATTGGAGTTATAGATCTTTCAACTAAGTCATGAGTTAATTCATTAAATTTAGCTCTTGTTAAGTTTAAGTCTATATGCTTTGGACCTGTTGCATCTGCTGTGATAAATGGTAAGTTAATGTTTGTTTGAGTTGATGAAGATAATTCTATCTTAGCTTTTTCAGCTGCTTCTTTTAATCTTTGTAAAGCCATCTTATCATTTCTTAAATCAATTCCATTTTCAGCCTTAAATGTATCTGCGATGTAGTCCATAATCTTGTTATCGAAGTCATCACCACCAAGTCTTGTATCACCATTAGTTGCTAATACTTCAAATACTCCATCACCAAGTTCAAGTATAGATACATCAAATGTACCACCACCTAAATCATATACAAGTATCTTTTCACTTGTTTCTGTCTTATCAAGACCATAAGCTAGTGATGCAGCTGTTGGTTCGTTTATTATTCTTAAAACTTCAAGTCCTGCAATCTTACCTGCATCCTTTGTTGCTTGTCTTTGAGCATCATTAAAGTATGCTGGAACTGTAATAACTGCTTGAGTTACTGGTTCTCCTAAATAAGCCTCTGCATCAGCTTTAATCTTTTGAAGAATCATTGCTGATATTTCTTGTGGTGAATATTCTTTATCATCTATTTTAGTTTTATGGTTAGTACCCATTTCTCTCTTTATTGAAATTATTGTTTTATCTGGATTAGTTATTGCCTGTCTTTTAGCTACTTGACCTACTAATCTTTCTCCATTAGCTTGGAAAGATACTACTGAAGGAGTAGTTCTTGAACCTTCTGAGTTAGCGATAACTACTGGTTCTCCACCTTCCATAACTGCTACACATGAATTTGTTGTACCTAAGTCGATTCCTATAATTTTACTCATAATTTATTCCTCCTAAAAATATAGATTACTCTATGTTCAATTTACTTTTTTATTATTTTTATTAATTGGCTACTTTAACAACTGTGTGTCTTATAACCTTGTCACCTTTTCTATAACCCTTCATAAAAACTTCAGCTACTACATTTTTATCAAGATTTTCATCTTCAACATGCATTACTGCTTGATGAAGATTAGGGTCAAAACCTTCATCTACTGGAATCTCTTCAACTCCAAGCTTTTCAAAGGATGATTGTAAGCCCTTCATTGTCATTTCAATTCCTTTTTTAAGGTCTTCTACAGAACCATCTGCTGCATAAGCTCTTTCTAAATTATCTAAAGTAGGAAGAACTTCTTTTAATACATCTGTACAAGCGTCTGTATAAATTCCTTCTTTTTCTTTAGCTGTTCTTTTTCTATAATTTTCATATTCAGCAGTTAATCTTAGAAGTCTATCTTTTAGTGTTTCTACTTGATTTGTAAGCTTCTTGATTTCATCTTTACTTTTTCTTAGCATATCTAATTCATCCTTTTTGTCAGTATCTTCAGAAGATTCCTCTGCTGTTTCTTGTTCTTCTTCTTGTTTTGTCTCTTCTTCCTTTACTTCTTCCTTTACTTCTTCATTTTCAATGTTTTCAGTAGATTCTTCTACTGTTTCATTGTTTTTTTCATCTATCATTCATTTCCACCTCTTCTCTTATTCACTCTAGTTCATGCTTTTTTAATGTATCATTTAATTCTTTCATTACTTGAGCCATAATTGCTATTACTTTTGAATAATTGATTCTTCTTGGACCTATTAATCCTATAGTTCCTATAGATTTATTTCCTAAAGAATATTCAGCAGATATTACACTACAATTTTTAGCTTCTGGTATAAAATTTTCATCCCCTATCTTTACTGAAAATTTTCCATTAGGTTCTATAAGCTCTAATACACAATCTTTATCATAAAGTAAATTTAGTATCTCTTTTGCACTATCTATGTCATTATACTCTGGATAATTAAATATATTTGTTGTTCCCTCCATAAATACTTCTGAAGGATTTTCTTCCTTTAATGTTTCATAAAGTGCTGGAACTATTGCATTAAATAAATCATCAAAGCCTTTTAAATCACCCTTTAAGTTATTTATTACCTCAAGGTTTATTTCATCAATTGTTAAACCACTTAATCTTTTATTTATTATAGTATTTATAACTTGAAGTTCTCTTGATGTTGGTGATTTTTCAACTTTTATTCTATGATTTTTAATTACTCCTCCATCTGTAACTATTACTGAAACTATATTATGCTCATCAACCTTTAAAAGCTGAATTGACTTTATATAACTTTGTCTTACAGATGGTGTTTGAACTACGCATGTTAAATTTGTAAGTTCTGATAACAATGCACTTGCTTGCTTAACTATTTTATCAACCTCAAGCATTGCAGAATCAATAATATATTTTTTTATCTGCATTTCCTCATCAGAAGATAAATGAGCACTTTGCATTAATTTATCAACATATAGTCTATAACCTTTTGATGATGGAACTCTGCCAGCTGAAGTATGAGGTTGTTCTAGTAATCCCATATCCTCAAGGTCAGCCATTTCATTTCTTATAGTAGCAGACCCTACACCAAGATTATATTTTTTTGCTAATGTTCTTGAACCTACAGGTTCTCCTGTACTTATATAGTCATTTATTATTGCCTCAAGAATTTTTATTTTTCTATCATCAATAGGCATTGTTCTCACCTCTTTTTATTAGCACTCATTAATGATGAGTGCTAACGACTATGATTTAAATATATATTTTATCTAATTATTTGTCAATTATTATAATTAACTTTCTACGCTAGTTTTATTCTTAAATATGAATTTATTTTTGTTTTTCTTTAATTTACTTCATTTTTCTTCTTATTCTAGTATGGTATCACTCATAACTATATTAGATAATTCTATTCCTTTTTTACTTAAGAAGATTCTTCCATCTTTCCTAATTAAAAGCCCATTTTTTATATGTTTTTCTATAATTTCTTTATATAACTCATCAACCTTTTTTCCAAATCTATTTTCAAACTCTTTTTCTTCAATTCCTTTTATCATTCTTAATCCCATAAACATGAATTCTTCAATTTCATCTTTTTCTGTATTTTCTAATTCTTCATCTATAATTGAATTGTTTTCATTTATATTCTTTATATACTTTTTTATATTATCTATGTTCTTTATTCTCTTTCCATCTATATAAGAACTTGAAGAAACTCCGACTCCTATATATTCTTTACATTGCCAATAAATTTTATTATGAAAACATTCCTTATTATCTTTTGCATAATTAGAAATTTCATACTGATTATATCCTTTAGATTCAAGAAAATCTCTTCCTTTTTCATACATTGCTCTTTCCTCTTCTTCTGAAGGCAAATCTAATAAATCCTTATCATATAAAGAATAAAATGGCGTTCCCTCTTCAATAATAAGACTATAACTTGAAATATGCTCTGGATTAAGCTCTACAACTTCTTTTAAACTTTCAAGCCAAATATTAAGGCTTTGATTTGGAAGTCCAAACATCATGTCAATATTTATATTTTGAAATCCACTTTTTCTTGCAAGAATATAGTTTTCTTTAAATTCTTCATATGTATGAATTCTGCCTATTTTTTTTAATATTTCATTATTTGTACTTTGAAGTCCAAAGCTTATTCTGTTAATCCCTCCATTAAAAATTATTTCTAGCTTTTCTTTATTTACTGTTCCCGGATTACATTCCATAGTTTTTTCTGCATTTTCTACAAAATCTAGTTTGTTTATTGTATCTAATAAAAATTTTAAATTTTCATTACTTAAATATGATGGTGTTCCACCACCAATAAATAAGCTTTCTATTTTATATTCTTTTGTTTTTTCTAATATCTCTTTACTTAACGCTTCTACATATTCCTCCATAAGCTCTTCTTTATGTGAATATGATGGGAAATCACAATACAAACATTTTTGTTTGCAAAATGGTATATGTATATATAGTGCTACTTTTTTCATAAAATTCTCCTCAAAATAAAGGAGGACACTTAATTTAAATGCCCTCCTTAAATATTTATATTATCCTAATATTATTTCTGCTTGTTCTCTTAATAAATCAATTTTACTATCTGCATCTACTACTGAGAAATTGTATACCTCTGTAAATATAAAGAAGTAATTTGCAATAGCTATTCTTCTTGCTCTCTCTATACCTAAGTCTCCTTCTATTTTTTCTAAGAATTCTACTTCTCTTGCTTCATACTCTCCATCAATTAATGCTAAACCTAATACTTCAAAATATATTATTCTTTTAGTTCTTACAGTTGCCTTTGAAAGTACCTTCATTATATCTTCATAACTCATATTTTGAACTTCATAATCTGGTAATTTCAATTCTTCTTTATAATCTTCTATTAATTCTTTCTCTTCCTCAGCAAAAACTTCATCAACATTTGCTACTTGATTTACTAATTCTAAAAATGCTATTGCTTCATCTTTTTTTAATTCATTTAAAAACATATATTTCCCTCCATCCCATCTAATGTATATACTCTTCAAATATATTATATATTATTTTTTATAATTATTCATCTTAATTTTAGATAGAATGGAAATAATTATTATGCTAGTCAACTTTTAGTATAGACATAAATGCTTCTTGTGGAACTTCAACAGAACCAACCTGTCTCATTCTCTTCTTTCCTTCCTTTTGCTTTTCTAAAAGTTTTTTCTTTCTTGAAATATCTCCACCATAACATTTTGCAAGAACATCTTTTCTCATTGCTTTAACAGTTTCTCTAGCAATAATCTTGCTTCCTATAGCTGCTTGTATTGGCACTTCAAACATTTGTCTTGGAATTATTTCTTTTAATTTTTCTGCAATTCCTCTACCCTTATGATAAGCTCTTTCTGCTGGAACTATCATTGATAAAGCATCTACAATATCTCCATTTAACAATATGTCAAGCTTAACAAGCTCTGTTCTTGTATATCCTTTAAATTCATAATCTAAAGAAGCATATCCTCTTGTTCTTGATTTTAAAGTATCAAAGAAGTCATATATTATTTCATTTAATGGAATATCATAATAAATAACAGCTCTTGTTTCTTCTATGTATTCTATATTTATATATGAACCTCTTCTTTCTTGGCAAAGCTCCATAACTGAACCTACATAGTCCTTTGGTGCTATTATTGAAGCTTTTACAACTGGTTCTTCCATATATGAAATTTCTGTTGGCTTTGGAAGATTTGTTGGATTAGTTATATCTATTACCTCTCCATCAGTTTTAGTAACTTTATATATAACTGAAGGTGCAGTAGTTATAATGTCTAAATTAAATTCTCTTTCTATTCTTTCTTGAATTATTTCCATATGTAATAAGCCAAGGAAACCACATCTAAATCCAAAACCTAATGCTACTGAAGTTTCTGGTTCAAAATTTAATGCTGCATCATTTATTTGAAGCTTTTCTAAAGCCTCTTTAAGTTCATCATACTTAGCTCCATCTACTGGATATATACCAGAGTAAACCATTGGTATTGCAGGCTTATAACCTGGAAGTGGTTCTTTTGTTGGTCTTTCAGCTTCAGTTACTGTATCTCCAACTCTTGCATCTCTTACATTTTTAATTGAGCCACAAATATATCCAACATCTCCTGCACTTAATTTATCTATAGCCATCATTTTAGGAGTAAATACTCCTACTTCAACTACTTCACATGTGCTTTCTGTTGCCATAAACTTTATTTTTGTTCCTGGCTTTACCTCTCCATCAAAAACTCTTATAAAACATACAACACCTTTATAGCTATCATAAACTGAATCAAATATTAATGCTTTTAAAGGAGCATTTTCATCTCCTTGAGGTGCTGGAAGCTTTTGAACTATTTCTTCTAAAACATCCTCTACATTTAATCCTGTTTTTGCTGATATCATTGGTGCATCCTCAGCTTCAATTCCAATTACATCTTCAATTTCTTGCTTTACTTCATCTGCTCTTTGAGATGGTAAATCAATTTTATTTATAACTGGAGCAATCTCTAAATTGTTATCTAAAGCTAAATAACAATTTGCTAAAGTTTGAGCTTGTATTCCTTGAGTTGCATCAACTACAAGAAGTGCTCCTTCACAAGCTGCTAAACTTCTTGATACTTCATATGTAAAGTCTACGTGACCTGGAGTATCTATTAAATTTAAGATATATTCTTCTCCATCTTTACCTTTATATATAAGTCTTGCCGCTTGTGATTTAATTGTAATTCCTCTTTCTTTTTCAATTTCCATGTTATCTAGAACTTGTGCTTCCATTTCTCTTTTTGTTAAAGTTCCAGTTAGCTCTAATAATCTATCTGCCAATGTAGATTTTCCATGGTCTATGTGTGCTACAATTGAAAAGTTTCTTATGTGTTCTTTTCTATTACTCATATATTAAAACTGCTTTCTTTTAGCAGTTACTTCACCCCCATCATTAGAAATTAGATAAATTATATCATATAAATTATAGTTGTCGCAAATAAATACTCATATTTACAAGAACTACATAATACCTTATTTATTTACCTATTGTCAATTTAAAATCTTTTTCTCCTATTCTAATAACTATTCCATTTTCAGAATATATTTTTATTTTGCAATTATCCTTTAAAAAGCTTGAAAAATCTTCTCCAAATTCTTTACTTACAAGTTCATAATTATTGTCTGCATTTCCTAATGGTGATAATGCTCTTGTGTTTACCATATTTATTTTTATAAGACCTATACATGCTAAAGAAAATATAGTTATTAATGCAATTATAGTTAAATATTTTTTTAACATTTATGTTCTCCTTCAATTTTGTTTCTATACTTTATAAAGGATTACCAAAATATTAATTTTTATACATTGTTTAAGGATTTTTTTCTCTATTTATATGTTCTGCAATTAATCTTGCTATTAATTTTGCTGAGTTCTTAGCTTCTTGTGCTGTATTTACATTAGCTCCACATTCTATTAGCATTGTACTATCACTTAAACTTTGAGTTCTTCTCATGGCTCCATAATTATAAATTACATTACTTCTTGTAAAGCCTGGAAAAAGTTCATTAGCTTTATTATAAAATTCATCTACTAATGCTTGATTTTTTTCATATCTAGTGCTTTTAGTTGCTGTTACAAACATTATTTTAGCAGTACTTTCTCCATTTACTATAGCTGTAACAGCATTTTTATTTTCAACTGAATCTCTATGAAGGTCAATTATAAGTTTAAAATTATCTCCATATTCATTTAGATATTTTTGTACTGTTTCTATAGACCTTGCATAGCTATCATTATATACCTCACTATGGTTTGTTTTATCATGTATTACTGATATTCCATAAGTATTTTCAAGCTCTTCTGTCAAAACATTTCCTACTCCTACAATATTATAGTCTTCATTAATTGAATCTATTCCTCCTTCTGCATATGCTTCAGTAGTGTGAGTATGATATATAAGAACCTCAGGCTTACTTTTATCAAGCTCTTTTTTTAAAGAATTATCGCTAATATTATCTACTCTTATAATTGTTTCTTCATCTATATTAAATGATGAAATATCAGTAGATTGAATATTATCTGATGATTGAGTTTTTATTGCAAAATAGCTTACCTCATTTCCAATTATGCTATTACTGTCCAGTTTATTTAATCCTAAAGTCTCAATCATTATTGTTTTTACTGTAAGCTTATTTTCTGCATATGCACTTTTATCATAAATTTCATTTTCTATGATAGGCATTCCAAAATTAAGGAGCTGAACATATGGAAGTGCTCCATTTTCTGTATTTTTTTTTAGAACCTTTAGAAATCTTCCAGCATATATTAATATAAAAACTAAGAGTATTATTATTCCTACATTAATTTTATGTTTATTCTTATTAACTCTTATTATAGTTCCATACAAAATAAAAGCCCCCCTGAGATTTATATCAAATCACTTTATATTATATGGAAATTTTACATAATTATTAGTACTTTTTTAATTCATAAATTTATTTATATCCTCCATTGTCATATTAGGCTGTACTGCTATATTTATTCCATTTGCAATTATTTTAGATAATGAATCTATAATTAAATCTACTTCTTTAGGAGTTACTATTAAATCTCCAAAATAAGGATTAAGCATTTCTTTTATAAGAACTTCTTTTGCATTCTTGTCAATATTTTTAAGCATATTATAAAATTCCTTTCCTTCTTGTGCTTCATTAATTAGATTATCTAAAACCATATCCATAGTATCATTTGCTATTGTTGAAGCATCCACTACTGTTGGAACTCCAACTGCTATTACCTTTACTCCAAGTTCTTCCTCGTTTATTGCTTTTCTATGATTTCCTACTCCTGCCCCTGGTGAAATTCCAGTATCACTTATTTGAATGGTTTTATTTAATCTTTGAATTCTTCTTGCTGCTAAAGCATCTATACATATTATTAAAGAAGGCTTTATCTTATCAACTAAAGATTTAATAACTTCTCCTGTTTCTATTCCAGTAGTTCCTAAAACTCCTGGTGAAATAGCAGCCACAGATATCATATTTTCTTCCATAGCCTCTGGCATAACTTCACTTAAATGCCTTGTTACCATTATACCTTCAATTACCTTTGGTCCTAAGGCATCTGGAGTTACATTCCAATTTCCTAATCCTACTACTAAAACTCTATCATCTTTTTTTACCTTTATTAATTCCTTTAATATCTTCCCTAGAACCTTTGATACACTATCCATTAATTCTCCATCGTATTCTGTAAATTGAGGTATATCTAAGGTTATATAATTTCCAATTGGTTTTCCTAATTTTTCTGAACCAATTTCATTTATAATTCTTACCTTACTTATTTTGGTTCCATCAATTTCTTCTTCCTCTAGTATGACTCCATCTGCTTCTTTGTTATTTTTTTCTTTGTACATCTCCTTAGATTCTAAAGCTAAATCAGTTCTTGTATTAATCATAATAACACCTCATAAATAAAATTATTTTTTGTTTATAGATAATACTTGTAGCTACAAAACATATAAATTTATCTATAGCTTTAAATATCCATATAATTTATTTTCCCATATTATATAAATTTAATACTTGAATATGTGAAATTTCAATGTTATAATAAGGTTTGTTGAATATGACTCGTACGCAGATTTCCCCAAAAACTGCAAGAGGCCCTATAAAAATTTGAGGGGGTGAATTAAGAATGGCAAATATTAAATCAGCAAAGAAGAGAATTAAAGTTACTGAAGTTAAGACTGCTCAAAATAGAATGATTAAGTCTGCTTTAAAGACTACTATAAAGAAGTTTGAAGCTGCTGTTGCTGCTAAAAACGTTGAAGAAGCTCAAACTTCATTCGTTAAGGCTACTAAGGCTTTAGATATGGCTGCTCAAAAAGGAGTAGTTCACAAGAACATGGCTGCTAGAAAGAAATCAAGATTAGCTGCTAAGTTAAATGCTTTAGCTTAATTAAGTATAAACCGACCTATAATTAGGTCGGTTATTTACTTTTTAACAAGGAAATTATATTAATTGCTAAACTTTAGATAACTTGTTAAGAATAATATATTTACTCTGTTTTTTTAATTGTAAGAGTTCCAACTAAAAGCATCTCTAATTCCATTTTTTTATCCACATTAGAAGATTTTAATTTTTCTTCAGTTTTCATACATAATCGTATAAGCTCTTTAAGTTGCTTTAATGAAAATTTATTGCTTAAATTTATCATTTTTTCACATACAAATGAAGGTAATCTAAATTCTTTTACAAAATCCTCTGTCTTTTTTCCTGCCATTACTCCAATCTTTATTGTATATAATCTCTTAAATTGATTTTCTATTGAAGTTATAATAAGCATATGTTGGTCTGCTCTAAATAAAAGTTCATCAATAAGGTCCATAGCCTTATCTATTTTTCTTTGAGAAATTAAATCTACTAAATCAAAAATATCCTCTTCATTTTTAGGTGGAAGAAGCTTATTAATATCTTCTCTCTTAATTTCTCTTCCATTTGTATAAGCAATAAGCTTATCTATTTCTCTATTTACTATATCAAAATTATTAGCTACCCTTTCACAGAAATATCTAAGTTCAATTTTACCTATTTTTCCTTCTTTCTCTTGAAAAATCTCCTCAACCTTTTTTGCAAATTTATCTCTTTTTAGTTTTTCAAAATATACTATTGAAGTTATTTTATCTAAAGACATAAGCTTTTTATTTTTTTTAGGAGTTTCTCTTTTATCATTAAAAACATAATACATAATTAATATTGTATGAGGAGGAACATCCTTTAAATATTCTTTTATCTCTTTGAATATAGCATTTCCTGTACTATCAGTTTTTTCTTTTAAAAAATTTGCTCTATAAACAACTACTAATTTTTTTTCACTCATAAAAGGAAGAGTTTCACAAGCATTTTTTATATCTTCTGCTGTAACTGTTAGTCCATCTAACTTTACATAATTAAGGTCTCCAAGTCCATCACTCATAAATGGCTTTGAAATTAACTTAATTTCCTCTTTTATAAGTTCCTCATCCAATCCACAAAATATATATGAATTTTTTAAAGAATTATTTTTTACATCTTTTTCTAAAACAGCATAAGTAATCAAGTTAATCCACCTTTCCAACTAATATAAAATAATTTTGTCCTTTAAAATGTAAAATCCCTTTAGATTATCATTCTTAAAGTCTATTATATCATATTCTTCTTCAAAATTTTTATCCTTACCCATGTTAATTATATATTGTTTCCCTTTAATATTCATAATAAAATTTTTACTTTTTCTATTTATCTCCACTTTATTTTTTATTGATATTTTCTTTCCTTCTCTATATCCATTTGAAGTTAAAGAAACCTTTTTAAGTGTTTTTATATCTATATTTCTTTTATTAGTAACTAAGGCTCTTTCCCCTTTATATGATATTAAAATAGCTCCTTCTTTATAGTAATCTACTCTTACTAAAGGACTATAAATATGAATTACAAATACAATATTAGCTATTAGGGGAAGGAGAATAAATCTTTTATCCTTTTTAAATGAATAATATAATCCTATAAAAGCACATACATATATAAGAGCAAACCAATCATTTATAATAATTTCCTGTGGAAAAATATATAAATAATCCATAATAAAATCTAAAAAATTTATAACTTTAAGTATTACAAAACTTACAAAGTCAAATAATAAAGAAAATGGTAATACAATTAAAAGTAAATTTCCAAGCTTTATTAACATATCAAAAATGGGTGTAAGTATTGTATTTCCTATGATAAAACCAAGAGAAAATTCTTTAAAAGCTATAATCATTACTGGAATTGTAAATACTTGAGCAGACAATGATATTGATAAACTTTCTCTTAAATATTTAGGTAACTTATAAAGTTTATTGTTTAATTTTTGTGAAAAAATTATTATCCCTAAGGTTGCTAAAAAAGAAAGCTGAAATCCTAACTGAAATGGAGCATATGGAGCTTTTAATGTAATTATTAATGCACTAAGTGCTAATCCCCCTAAAGGATTATAATTTTTTCTAAAATCTAAAGAACAACTTAAGAATATTATCATTATTAATGCTCTTAGTGAAGAAAATTCTGCTCCTGTAAGTAAAACATAAATAATAGTTACTAATAAAGCTCCTTTATTTTTTAAAATCTTTTTTAAAATTCCATATACTAATGCTACATGCAAGCCTGACACGCTGATTGCATGAATAACACCCATTCCTTTCATATCCTCTAAATCTTCATTATCTAAATAATCAGAATATCCAAAAGCTAAAGATACAATAAGTCCTGCTTTTCTTTTGCCTATGTTTTCTTCTAGTTTGAAATAAATTTTCTTTCTTATTTCATATAATTTATATATAATATCTCCCTTAAGCTTTTTAGAAGAAGTTATTTTTAAATTTCCTATAATGCCATTTGCCATATCTTTTTCTTTTAGAAAATCTCCTTTTAAAATAAACCTTTCTCCAACTTCTCCTTGAAAAGCTTCATCTTGCACATAAATTCTTTTTCCTTTATATGAAATTATTTTATAGTATGATTTATTTTCTATAATTCTTACTTTTCCAGTAAAATTTTTATTTATATTTACATTATAATAATTTTTATTTATTCCTATACTTAATATGAAAATAAGAGCTATAAATATGGTAAAAATCTTATTAGTTGAAAAAAATATAAAAATGAAAAAACAGCCAGCAACAATAACTGCTGGCCAAAAGTATTGAAAATAAAGCCCATACACAATAGAAGCTATAATTATTGTTAAGGATATGTAAATAATTGGTGCTTTAATTTCTCCAAGCTTTTTTATATACACAGATAGCATCACCTCATTATTTAATGCTATCCTATTTTCTTTATTTTAAACCTATTTTAAATTAATTTTTTGTCTTTGGATTAAATATTAATGCCATTAAGTACCCAAAGAATATTGAAGCTGTTATTCCTGCAGCTGCTCCTTTAATTCCTCCTGAGAATGCTCCAATAAATCCTGATTCTTTTACCTCTTTTATTGCAGCCTTAGCAAGACTATTTCCAAAACTAGGAAGAGGAATAGTTGCACCAGCTCCAGCAAAATCTACAAGCTTATCATATAATCCAAAGGCTCCTAAAATAGCCCCTAAGGTAACAAACATAACTAATATTCTTGCTGGAGTAAGCTTTGTAGTATCCATTAAAATTTGTCCTACAACACATATTAACCCTCCAACTATAAATGCTCTTATAAATTCCATGTTTATCTCTCCTTTAATCCATTTCTATTGAAACTGCGTGTGCTATTCCAGGTATGCTTTCTCCTTGAAGTGAGGAAGTTGGACTCATTAAGGCACCTGTTGATACTAAAAGTACATTTTTTATTTCTTTTCTCATTAATTTTTTATATAAATATCCTGTTGCTACTACTGCTGAACATCCACATCCACTTCCACCAGAGCATGTATTTTGTTCTTCATTATAAAAAATACTTTCTCCACAATCCATATGATTTTCTCTTATATCATATCCATATTCTAAAAGAAGCTTATCTGTCATAGCTTTTCCTACAGACCCTAAATCTCCTGTGGCTATAATATCATAGTCCTTTGGATTTCTTCCTGTATCTTTAAAATGCCTATATATTGTATCTACTGCAGCTGGAGTCATGGCTGCTCCCATATTATTAGGGTCCATGATTCCATAGTCCTTTACAAGCCCTGTTGTCACATAAGTAACTTTAGGATATTCACCATGCTTTCCAAGAACCATAGCTCCAGAGCCTGTAACTGTCCATTGTGCAGTAGGAACTCTTTGAGAACCATACTCTAATGGAAATCTAAATTGTCTTTCAGATGAGCTAAAATGGGATGAAGTGGCTGCTACTACATATTCTGCAAATCCTCCATCCATCATTAGTGAAGCTAAGCTTAGGGATTCTGACATAGTTGAACATGCTCCATATAGTCCAAAAAAAGGAATTGAAAATTCTCTTGCTGCAAAGCTAGAAGACATTATTTGATTTAATAAATCTCCTGAGAAAAGATAATTTATATCACACTCATTTACTTTAGACCTTTTAATGGCTTCATTTATTGCAGTAAACATCATATCACTTTCTGCTTTTTCAAAACTATCTTTTCCACAAGTATCATCATTTAAAATTTCATCAAAATATTCCCTTAATGGACCTTGCCCTTCCTTAGGCCCTACAATTGAAAAAGTTGAGATAATCTTTGGAGGATTACTTAATTTAACTGTTTGAGTTCCTACCCTTTTTGTTCCTTTACCTTCCATCTCTTAAACCTCCATCAAAATATATTAATAAAATAATAAATTAACCCAATAATCACAGATGAACCTATGCCATATACAAGCACTGGTCCAGCAATTGTAAACATTTTTGCTGCTACTCCAAATACAAATCCTTCTTTTTTAAATTCTATTGCTGGTGCAACAACTGCATTAGCAAAACCAGTTATAGGAACTACGGTTCCTGCTCCTGCAAAATTAGCTATTTTATCATAAATTCCTATTCCTGTTAATAACGCACCTAAAAATACCATTATTATTGAGGTTAAAGCTGAGGTATCTTCTATACTATATTGAAACCTTTCTAATATTTTCATTATTATTTGACCTATAGTACAAATAGCACCACCAACTAAGAAGGCTTTAACACAATTGCTTATTATTTTAGGCTTTGGTTTTGTCTCATTTGTTATTACTTGGAACTTTTGTTTTATAGTATTTTCTTTTTTCATAAAAATTCATCTCCTTTCTTGTTCCTATAACTTAGTATTCCTAATAATAGAAATAAAAAACACTATTTTTTAATTTTTCTATTAAAAAATATCAAGCTATTTTAATTAGTAAACCTAATCTTTTTCAACTTTTTTCCATCATTTGTATTTTTTCTTTTTTTATGTTATAATAATTCGTAAATTAATGAACTAGAATTAAAAAGGTGGATTACAATGAAGAAAAAAATATCGCTTTTATTAGCATCTATGCTCATTATGGCAAATACTCATTATGTTTATGCAACTAATGATTTGCAACAAAATAAAATTCAATTTAATGATATGTCATCAGAGCTTACATCTATAAATGATGAGATTTCTAATCTTAATAAAGAAATTTATAGTCTTGAAAAAAAAGTTTCTGAATATGAAGGTGAAATAGAAAAATTTAAGGATGAAATTTCTGTAAAAGAAAATAATATTTCAGAATTAAAAAAACAAATAGAAAATGATGAAGAAATGCTTTCTACTAGAATTAGAGAATTATACAAAAATGGGACAACCTCTACTTTCAATACATTAACTTTTATATTAAGTTCTGAAAGTTTAGGAGAGCTTGTAGATAGAATTAATTATACAAACAAAATAATAGATGCTGATAATAAGTTAATAGAAGAACATAATGATAATTTAGATAAATTAAATGAAACAGTTTCTAACTTAGAAAATCAAAAAAATGCATTAGATTCTTTAAATAATGAAGTTAAAAATAATCTTAATACAATTCAAGAAAAGAAATCCTTACTTGAAGAGAAAAAGATACAAGTTTCTAAAGAAATTGAAAAATTAAAAGAAAAAATAGCAGAAAATGAAGAAAACTTAGTAAAACATCAAATAGAAGTGGTAAATTCATCTTCTCCTAACAGAGCACAACTTACTGAAGCTATTTCTGTTTTAAGTAGTTTGTTACCTGAAATTTCAACTGAATCTGTAATAAAGAAAACTAATGATGCTATTACTGCTGCTAATTCTAAATTAGCGACCTTAAAAGAAGATGATACAAGTGCTGAATTTTCTTTTGAATTAAAAAATGTAGATACTTCTAAATTTAAAAAGGCTTATTCTTTTGTAGCTACAGCATATTGTAATGATGCTTATACCTCTACTGGTTTAAGAACTCATAGAGACCCTAATGGAATAAGTACAGTTGCTATAGACCCAACAGTTATTCCTTATGGAAGTAAATTATATGTTCCTGGATATGGATATGCAATTGCTGCTGACTGTGGAGGAGCTATAAAGGGAAATAGAATTGATTTATTTATGTTAAGTGAAGCTGAATGTTTTGCCTTTGGAAGAAGAGCAGTAACTGTTTATTTAGTTGCTGGCCCTGGCGAATGGTAACACTTTCTAAAAAAATATAGGCTTGTTTCAAAAATCTTAGGTATCTTATATTTATTCAGCTGCTTTAGTCGACAAGCTCCGAGTCACTGCTTCATAAAATAAGATACCTAAGATTTTAATAAACAAAATTATTATTTGTTAAACATAAAAAAGTTGTTTGTAACTGTTATTTAAAAAATGTTAATACAATATATTTATTAAGGTAAGATTGTGGTATATATTGTTACAAATTTTTTTCATAATAGCTCAAACAACTTTTTTGTTTAGTCTTCGTTTAGTTTTTCTCTCATTGCAAGGAGGACTTTTTTTTCTATTCTGGATACTTGTACTTGACTTATTCCTAACATTTTTGCTACTTGGTTTTGGGTTTTATCTTTAAAGTATCTTAGCATTATTACTTGTCTTGATTTACTATCTAATTGTTTTATTGCTTCTTTTAGTGCTATTTTATTTACTAAATCAAAGTTTTCTTCTGCTTCCTCGCTTAATTTATCTATTAATAAAACTGGTGCACCATCATCTTGATGAATTGTATCATAAAGATAGTTCATACTTGCTGATGATTCCATGGCAAATATTAATTCTTCTTGGTCTATTCCTGTATATTCAGATAATTCTTCTATTGTTGGTTCCCTATTTAATTTTTTAACTAAATCTTGTTTATCAAAGTGAATTTTTTTTGCGAGAATTTTTACTGACCTACTGACTTTTATCATTCCATCATCTCTTAAAAATCTCTTTATTTCACCTATTATCATAGGAACTGCATAGGTTGAAAATTTCACTTCAAATCCTGTATTAAAATTTTTTATTGATTTAATAAGTCCAATACTTCCAACCTGAAAAATATCTTCATAATCATATCCTCTATTAAGAAACTTTTTACTTATAGATGATACCAAAGGAAGATTCATTTCTATTAGTTTATTCATTGCTTTACTATCTCCATTTTGTGCTAATGGAATTAGTTTTGAATTATCTTCATAGTTATATTCTTCTCTTTCCAATTTCACATTTGCCATAGTCTTCACCTAACTTTATTCTGCAAATTTCTTTTTTAATGTGACTACAGTTCCTTTTCCTTCTTCACTTTCTACTATCATACTATCCATAAAGGTTTCCATAACAGTAAATCCCATGCCAGAACGCTCTAAATCAGGTCTTGAAGTATATAAAGGCTCCTTTGCTTCCTCTATATTCTTAATTCCAATTCCTTTATCAATTATTGATATTTTAACCTCTCTCCCTGAAATTTCTGCCTCTATTTCTACAAATTCCCCCTCTTTTCCTTCATATCCATGAATAATTGCATTTGTTACTGCTTCTGAAACAGCTGTCTTAACATCAGTTATTTCCTCTATTGTAGGGTCTAATTGAGAAATAAATGATGCAATAGCAACTCTTGCAAAACCTTCATTTTGAGATTTGCTTTGAAATTCAATCCTTATTTTATTATCGCTCATAAAGCCTCCTCCATTAAATTACCTTTAATGCTTCATCAATATTCTTATACTGCTTTATTATCTTATATAGTCCTGAAAGTTCAAAAACTCTATTTATTCTTTCATCAATATCTACTACACAAAGACTTCCTCCTTTGCTATTTATTTTTTTATATCTTCCAATTACTGCTCCAATACCAGAGCTATCCATAAAAGAAACACCTTGAAAGCTTAATATAACTTTTTTTACTCCTTCTCTATCTATTCTATCATCAATTTTTACTCTTAAAATCTCTGCATTATGATGGTCAAGTTCTCCAAACAAATAAACAATAAGCACATCATTATATTTATCAAACTTTAAATGCATAAATATGCTCCTCCTTATTTAATTTCTTTACATATTTTAACATATATTCCTTTTTAAAGTCAATCTTTATATGTATAATATTTACTTATTATCCATTTTATTAATAGATATATTTTTCTTCAAAACACCTATACCAATAAGAAAATATTAATTATTACTTTGCTTTTTCCGTCGACAGGCTCCAAGTCAACGCAAAGTAATAATTAATACTTTCTAGCTAAATGAAAGGAAATTCTTAAACTTGTTTCTTTTATTAAGCTTTATTATTAACTTAGCAAGTTATCCATAATTTTCAAAATATATAATAATTTCCTATAGTATTAAATAAAAACACTATATATTGCTTTAAATTTATAACAATATACAGTGTTTTTATTAAATATAGTTTTCAAATTTATTTATATTTTAATATTTCCTTTTTTATTTCAGAATAAAAACAATCTATGCTTTCGCCATCTTCTAAAATCATAGTTTCAATTGCATCATCTAAAGAATTCATCGTATATATAATAAGCTCTTTATTTTTAATGGCTTCTTCCACTTCATTATTCAAAATAAGTTCATTTATATTAGATTCAGGAATTAATACTCCAATATTTTTTTCTTCCTTAAGCTTACACACATTGTAAAAGCCTTCAATCTTTTCATTTAATCCTCCTATTGGTTGAACCTCTCCAAATTGATTTATTGAACCTGTTACAGCAATATTTTGTTTAATCCCCCTTTTACTTAATCCAGATAATATACAAAGAACTTCTGCAACAGAAGCACTATCTCCATCTATAATTCCATATGTTTGTTCGAAACTAAGATGAAAATCTACTGGAAGTTTTTCATAAGGATTAATTAAATTACTTATTAATCCCTTTATTATATTTATAGATTTTTCATGAATACTTCCTGATAAATTGCTTTCTTTTTGAATATCAAGAATTTTTCCTTCTCCCTTACATACAACACAAGTTAATCTCATAGGTTTACCAAAAGAACACCATCCTGTATCTAGAACTGATAATGCATTTATAGCTCCTACCTTTTTCCCATTTAATGATAAAATCATCTTATCATCTTTATATTGTTCTAATACTTCCTTTTCAATACTATCTTTTAAATAAATAATATCTCTTATGTCCTCTACATCTATCTCATTTTTGCTTTTGTCTTTATTTTTAGCAAGAATCAATAATTTATCTATATAGCTACTATCAATGCTTATTTTTTCTCTACTACCTGCTATTTTTGATAAATATTTAATTACTTCTTTTATACCATCTTCACTTATTTTTTTTATATTATTTGATAATCCTCTATGATAAATATATTTTTTTATCTCACTAAAGCATATTCCATCTTTTTTTATAATACTTGGATATTCTACTCTTAATGGAAAAAGCTTTTTAAAATCTTCATCTTCTCTATATAAAATATCATAACTTTGATAATCTCCAATTAAAATAACTTTAACCTTAACTTCTATAGAATCAGGCTTTAATCCATTTACAGCTAATACATCTAAATAGCTTTTAGAACATTCTAAACTTACTTTTCCAGTTAATAATACCTTTTTTAAATAATAATAACTATATACATTGTTAGCAAGTTGATTAAGCCTTATTATAACACAACCTTCATTTGCTAAAAGTAATTTCCCTGGATTTATTAAAGAAAGGTTTGTAACATAATTTCCATTGTGATTTTCATATTCTATACTTCCTATCAAATTTGATATTGTTGGGTCTTCTTCATAAATAACTCTAGGGTGTTTATAGTTACTATTATCAACAAGAACAGAAATTTCAAAACCATTTAAAAGGTTTTCTATTTTTTCTTCATCATCTTCTATATTAATGTTATAACATTCAATAAGTCCATTTTCTATTTCTATGAAAAGTCTTTCTAAATATTCATATGCCTTATCTTCTGTAAGAAATTTTAAAAGATATCCCTCTTTTTTAAGCTCCATATCCTCAGATAGAAATTTTGAATATAATATCTTTAATTCCTTAATAACATCTAGCTCCATAACTCTTAATTTTTCTAAGACTTTTTCAGCCTTTTTCTTAAGACATGAAGCTTTAACTATTATAGTTTCTTTGTTATTTTCTGGTAAATCATCATATTCCTTTTCAGTCATCACATCTCCTTCCCCTTTCAATGGGAAAAATGCAAAGCCTCCATTAGTAGGTTTAATATCAAAGCCTTCATCTTTAGACAATTTAACAAGTTCTTCCACATAAGAAGCCCTTTTATCATGAATCTTTTCTAAAATTAAATCCTTTTCTGACTCTGATGAACCATTATAAAAGCTCCTAGCAGAATTTAAATAGTCTTTTTTTATTTTCTCAATTGTTTCCTTTAAGACTTTTCCTCTTCCATTTTTAAGAATCAAGACCTCTGGTTTTTTTCTATCTTTTAATGTGACATAACATATATCGCTTGGAGCTTTTGATGACTTATATATATTTTTTATATAATTCATTATATTATTTAATTTTTCTTTTGAAAAAGAGTCTATAAGATATAAATTATATCCATCTTCCTCTATAGTTATTCCTCTTTTTATCTTTTCATAAAAAGCTTTTACCTCAGGAATATCCTTAAGTTTTAAATTTTCATTTTTTTCATCAAAATCAACATTAAATAACACTTCACTAGGAGTTAATTGTCTTTTCATTATTTATTCACCACTTCTGAATAAATTTCAAAAGCAGTCCTCCTTTTAGTAATCTACTAATATTAATATTCTAAAATGTTGATTTTAGATAATAATTTTTTAATTTTTCTTTATAAATTCAATTTTAAGCTAATATTTCAGAAAATATACCTTGATTTTTACTATTTAAAAATGAATAAACACAAATAACTATAAGCTCATTTACATATTTATATTTAGATTTTTTAGAAAATTCTATAATAGCTGTTGCCATAAATTCTCTAAAGCTTTTATCCATATAAAACTCATATTCAAACTCTTCATCACAAAGATATTGTGATACCTCTTCTACCTTATCAACATACTTTTTAGCATTTTCCTTTCCTATTGTTGCCCCTATAAATGGCAAGAATTGATGACTTACCTTCATATCTCTTCTTTCAAACTCTAATAATAACTCCTCAATCTTATTTAAATTTATATTATTAGTATTAGTTAAGAAAGCCATTACCAAACCTTGTACACTATTTTTAGAGAACATGTCCTTTTCTTCAAAATAACATAAAATGTTTTCCATACTTTCTAATAATTCTTTTTCACTTATATTTTCAATAGCTAATATTGCACATGCAATGTAATCCTCTTCTCCTGTTATATCAGGATATTCTTTCTTCATAGAAATATATAAGCTATACATTTTTTTTATGATATTAGTTTGCTCTTCTTCTTTTGAATACTTAACTATTATATATGAGGCTAATGTAGAATAACTACTTTCTTTAAATCCTTCTTTCTTTAATCTTTCATATATATCTATTGTTTTTTCGATAAAGGTAGCTCTATCACTTTCAATTGATATTAAAAAAGATAAAATGTATAAAACATCTCCTCTAAAATAACACATTCTAGAAGTATTTTTTATAAAATATTTTCTAATTTCTTTTATTGCTTGTAAATTACAATCTTGTCCTATATTGCTATAAAATAATGATGCAAATTGATTTACATACTCACCATCAAATCTAAATTCCTCTGTCATTTTTCTATAATTGTTTATAGTTGAATCACATAAACTCTTTAATATTTCCTTCATACCCATTCCTCTTTTCAATATTAAACTACTAAAATAATTATACTATATTTTTAAATAAAATTCTTTACTTTTTTTTACTTTTAGCTTTATTATAATTTTATTATAAAAAAAATTTTTGACAATAGTATGTCAAATATTACAAAAATGAATAATTATTTTCTGAATATGAGAACCTTTATGTGCACATACTAAAGATAAATTAAACTAAGGAGGTTTTTTCATGCAAAACAATAATAAAAGAGATTACTCAAAAGAAAACTTTTTAAGAAATGGTAATAAAACTCAAGGGCAATATGGGAAAAGTAGTTTTAATACTACAATAGAAAAGCCTGGAATGAATGAAAGTGGACTAGATGCAAAGAAACGTGGTTTTTAAATTATAATAACATTATAATCTTTCTTATTAAAATATTAGGCTCCCTATCTTATGAAGAAGGAGCCTAATATTTTTGAAGAATTTAATTATGACAAAATAATAATAAGTCCATTATCTAAAAGTACTTTTCCTGAAAATTTTCTTTCTCTTCCATTATTAAATTCAATTTTTACTTCATCACCATCAACTGATTTAACTGTACCCATTCCAAAGGCTTTATGATTTATTCTTACTCCTTTTTTAATTCCTGAAGTAATTATATTGTTTTTAATAAACTCTCCTTCTTCTAAGAACCTAGAAGCCTCTTTAAATTTTCCTTTTCTTACTTTAGGAGCATACAAAAATAAATTATCTATAGCCCTTGTTATTCCTACATAAAATAATCTTCTTTCTTCTTCTATGTTATCATTTGAAATATGAGGAATTGTATCTTCATTACAGTTAATAATAAATACATTAGGAAATTCCATTCCCTTAACTCCATGAATAGTTGATAATAACACTCTATCTTCATTTCCAACTCTTTTGCTTTCTTCAATCTTTTTTCCAACCTCATCTATGTGATTAAAAAATTCTAATATTGTTTTAAAACTTGAAGCTGAGAGCTTAAATTCTTCTAATATATCTTCTAAATCTTCTATGCTTCCTCTAAACTTTTCTGCATAGGATATTAAATAGTCCATATATCCTAAATCTGTTATGATAAATTGAATTGCAGTTGAAAGTGAGGATTTTTTTATATAATTAAAGTCTCTTTTTAACTCATCTAACTTCTTTTTTTGAAATGGTGGAGTATCTTCTTTTTCTATTAAAATATCAAATGAATCTTTCTCAATTTTATATTCCTTTAAATAAAGTAAATTGCTTTTGCTTATATATCTAAATGGTTTATTAATTATTTTTATAAATGCTTCTCTATCATAAGGATTAATTGCTAAAGATAAATAAGCTAATAAGTCCTTACATATAAAGTGATTAAAAAAGTTATATTCTTTATCTAACATAGTAAATGGAATTTTATTTCTTATAAAACTATCTATTATAGACATTGATTCCATGTTAGTTCTATAAAGAACTATGTTATCTTTATAATTTATTCCTTTATTATAGAGCTCTGATATTTTCTTAGCTATTTCTTTTCCCTCATCTCTTTCATCCATAACAGTTTTACATAGAATTATTCCTTCTGTTTCTTTGTTCCATAATATTTCTTTGTTATTTCTCTTTTTATTAAATGAAATTACCTTTTTAGAACTTTCTATAATATTTTTATTACTTCTATAATTTTTTGAAAGAAAATATTTCTTTCCTCCATCAAACATCTTATCAAAGGTAACCATATATTCTGGTTTTGACCCTCTAAATGAATATATACACTGATCCTCATCTCCCACAGCAAAAAGTGAGGTATTTCCTCCTTCATTCATCATCTTTAAAAAGTCTATTTGCAGTTGGTCACAATCTTGGAATTCATCTACAAGTATATATTTAAATAATCTTTTATAACCTTCTTTAAGTTTTGGTTTTTCATTAAAAAGTTTTAATATTGTTAATGCCAAATCATCAAAATCCCAAAGGTTATTTTCTTTTTTATATTTTGAATAAGTTTCATAACATTCTATAAAAATCTTTTTTTCTATTGATGACTTAAAATTATCTATATTTTCTCTTGATGTTTTAAATAAAGATATATTATTCATCACTTCTTTTATTTTATCTTCTGTTATATCATCAGAATATTTTTTAAGTATGCCCTCTATAACTTTTCTTGTATTAAATTCATTTATTATATTTATTTCATAGTTTTCCCTTAATAAAATTTTATAAAAAAGCCCATGAAAAGTTCCAAAGAAAGGAGATTTTTCTTTGTTAAATGTTTTTTTATATCTTTCCTTCATATTTAAGGCAGCAGCTTTAGTAAATGTTAAAACTATAATATTTTCTTCTTTAACTAATAAATCTTCTATAAAATGTTTTATTCTATTTATTATAACAGTTGTTTTTCCAGAGCCTGGGGCTGCAACAACTAAAATATTTCTTTCTTTTGCATTTACTGCTTTTATTTGATAGTTATCTAATTTCAAATGTTCTTTTCCCCTTTCAATTTTATTATATCCAAAAAACACCTTCAGTATATCTATTGTAATAATATTTTTATAGAGGTACAATAGCTTTACTTAATAATCAAGGAGGTTTTTCATATGGAAAAAACTATATCTTTTGACTTAAACAATCAACGAAACTTAACTATGCTGGTTGACTTCTATGAACTTACAATGGCAAATGGTTATTTTAATAAAGATTTAATCAATAAAGTTGCCTGCTTTGATATGTTTTTTAGAAGAGTACCAGACGGTGGTGGTTATTGCATAATGGCTGGTGTTGAACAGCTAACAGAGTACTTAAGCAATTTAAAATTCACTGAAGAAGATATAAAATTTTTAAGAAATAAAAATATGTTTTCTGAAGACTTTTTAAATTATCTTGAAAACTTTGAATTTTGCTGTGATGTGTGGGCAGTTCCAGAAGGAAATCCTGTATTTCCAAATGAACCATTAGTAATTGTAAAAGGTCCTGTGATTCAAGCACAATTCATTGAAACAATGATACTTCTTACAATAAATCATCAAACTTTAATAGCTACTAAAGCAAATAGAATATGTAATTCTGCAAATGGAAGACCTGTTATGGAATTTGGTTCAAGACGTGCTCAAGGATATGATGGAGCCATTTATGGTGCTAGAGCTGCTGTAATAGGTGGATGTAGCTCTACAGCATGCACAATTTCTGATCAAAGATTTAATATTCCTGCAGTTGGTACAATGGCTCACAGTTGGGTACAATTATTTGATAGTGAATATGATGCTTTTAAGGCTTGGTGTGAAATATATCCTGACAATTCTGTTCTTTTAGTTGATACCTATAATGTTTTAAAATCTGGTCTTCCTAATGCCATAAAAGTTTTTGATGAAGTGTTAAAACCAAAAGGAATAAGACCAAAAGGAATAAGAATTGACTCTGGGGATATAACATACCTTACAAAAAAATGTAGAAAATTACTAGATGAAGCTGGATATGAGGACTGTGGAATTGTTATATCAAATTCCCTTGATGAATACATAATAAGAGATGTTTTAGAGCAAGGTGCTTGTATTGATTCTTTTGGAGTTGGTGAAAGATTAATTACTGCAAAATCTGAACCTGTATTTGGCGGAGTATATAAACTTTCTGCTGTTGAGAAAGATAATGTTTTAATTCCTAAAATAAAAATTAGTGAAAATGAAGAAAAAATAACTAACCCAGGTTTTAAAAAAGTAATAAGAATATTTGATAAAAATACAAATATGGCAATTGCAGATTTAATTACAATGCATGATGAAGTTATTGATGAAAATCTTCCTCTTGAAATATTTAACCCTGTACACACTTGGAAGAGAAAAAAAATAACAAACTATTATACAAAAGATTTATTAGTTCCTATTTTTGAAAAAGGAAAACTTGTTTATAATAACCCTACTGTTTTAGAAATAAAAGAATTTGCTAAAAAAGAATGTAAAAAGCTTTGGCCAGAAATTTTAAGATTTGAAAATCCTCACACTTATTATGTAGATTTATCAAATAAATTATGGTCAATAAAGCAAAAACTTCTTCACGAATCTACTAATTTATAAAAGAAATATTTTGAATTATTACTTTGCTTTTTAAATATAAGTGCAAAGTAATAATTCACTATTATCTATACAACTTTTTTATATTCATCTTCTATTAAAAATTCATCTTCTATTAATAGTTCCTTAAATACACATTCTTCCTTAGTTATCTTAATATTCATAGGACATTCTTCATAGCATTCTATCATTTCATTTTTTGTTGACCAAAATGGACATATTTCCATAGACTCACCTTCTTGTATTTTTTTCCTTTTTATTATAATATAAATATCTTGAAAAATAAATCTTTTTTGTATATTTTTTACATAATATAAGTAAAAATTATTAAGCTTAAAAAATTCCCCTTAACTTAGCAAATAATATAAAAAAATAGATTGAATATATTATTTTCTTTTAATCAAAAACAATATATTCAATCTTCTCTAAATCTTGCACAATTACTTTCATAGTAATAAAGTATTAAATTATGCTTTTTACTTTTTTAATGTTATGTTTTTCATTACAGAAATATTAATTATTTCATTTTGAAAAGCCTTAAGTAAAGCTTTTTCCAATACTTTTTCTTGGTCAAAATTTTCAACATTATTACATACTGCAAACACCTTATTCTTTTCCCCTAAAGCATTCTTGTAAGTTAATGTTATATTAGGCTTATCATATTCAACATTAAGAATTTTTATTCCCCAAGTTAGTTGAGCAAAATTATCTTCAACGCTTAAATGTGTAAGTTCTTTTAATCTTTCTGCTTCTTCAGTAGGATCATTAACAATTATTAATTCATCTCCAACTTTATACTTTGCCATATTAATCACTCCTTATGTAAAACTCCTATTATTTATAGATTAAGTTTAGCACCACTTATCACTAATTGCAATAAACTTATTCTATATCTAATAATAATAATAATTATTATTTAAATATAAAAATTTACAAATAATTATTGACACTTACTTTATATTTTTATATAATTTCATATATAAATGAGGTGTTTATTATGGATACGATTACTAAAATTTTTAAAGAAAAAAAATTGAAATTAACACCACAAAGATTAGCCGTTTATAAATATCTTCTAACAACTAAAGAACATCCTTCAGCAGAAGTTATCTATAAGGCTATACATTCTGAATATCCAACAATGAGCCTTGCTACTATATACAAAGCATTAAAGACTTTAGAGGAAGTTGGTTTAATTCAAGAATTAAATGTTGGTGAAGGTAACTTTAGGTATGACGCAAATTCTATGCCACATCCACATATCCAATGTGTTAAATGTGGAAGAGTTGATGATATAGAAAAATTTCTTATAAAGAATTTAAATACTCAAGCTAGTGAATACAGTGATTATAAAATATTATCAAATCAAGTTTATTTTTATGGAGTTTGTCCTGAATGCCAAAATTAGAACTACCTTTAGTAGTTCTTTTTTTATTCAATAAAAAATTATTTAATTTATTAAACTATGGATAACTTGTTACCTTAATAACAAATTTTAATAAAATAAACAAGTTTAGAAATTTCCTTTTTATAAAAGTTTTAAAAAAGGCCACATTAACTGTGGCCTAAAAGGGGGATGGGGGGGATTCTAAATAAAGGTATTAGCTTTATTTAGTTACAAAAGATTTATTTCCTTTGTACATTATTAGTATTATCCCAAATTTATTTTTTTATACATATAAAAATAAATTTATTTTTTAAATGCTCCTTTATCATATAATTCTATAATTTTATCAATAAAATCTAGTCTGCTAGAATCTACTATTCTTCTTAATGATAGTAAGAATTCCATGTTATCATCATTATCTCCATCCACATTAATATTTGCACTTTCATTACTTACATCATTATACTCTTTACTTTGATTATTCATATTAAAATTTCCATTATTCATTTGAGAATTAATATTATTTAAATTAAATCCCTCTCTGTTCATTGAAGATAATATGTTTCCTAATTTATTCATGTCCATATTTCCTCCAAGCATACTCAATAGCTGCTGAGGATTTATTCCAAAAGGATTATTCATAGGATTTCTCATATTCATGTTATTATTCATATTGCTAGTTTGTTTTTCTCTATGCTTCTTCTTTGACATTCCCCTCCTCCTTAAATTTACTTGCTTATAATTTATAATATATGTATTTATTTTTTGTTGGTTAATAAATTTAAGCATTTTTTTGGAGGGCATATAGCCCTCCATCCAACTTTACTATCAACTAAAACATTTGGCAGCTACCTTGGCTCCATCCGTAAAGTAAGAATAGTAATATTATTAAAATTGAACTAGTGTTTAAAAGTCCTGCTCCACAAGCTATTAGCCAAAATAATATAGCTTCCCAGCAGCCATTACATCCCATGAAATTATTTCCCATCATACTTTGTTGATTGCAACAACAAGGTTCACAACAGCAGCATGGTTCATAACAACATGGCTCACAGCAGCAAGAACAACACTCATTCCTATGCTTTTTCTTTGACATAACTATCTCTCCTCTCAATTACTAGATAGCTCTTTAATTTAGCATCCTAAATTACCACAACCACATCCATCTATTGAACCACCACAGCCGCAACCATTTCCACAGCCGCCAAAACCATTTCCACAAGAACAAATAAATAATAATACTAATAAGAATAACCACCAAGAGCCTCCGAAGAAGGAATTATTGTTGGCGTTTCCATTACAGCAGCAGTTTTGTTGGCAACAACAATTTTGTTGGCATCCACAAGTGCAGCAACATTCATCTCTTTTTTTCTTTTTCTTTTCACAACAGCAACAACAGCAAGGATTCATCATATATGAGCCTCCATATCTATTTCCTCCAAATCCATTTCCACCCCAACCAAAGAAAAAGAATAATAATATAATCCATATCCACCATCCGCCGAAGCCACCAAATCCACCGCAATTTCCAAATCCACCACAATTTCCTATGCACGAATTATTGCATCCACAACTATTATTTCCACAACAACAATTTGAGTTAGTACTATTATTGGAGTTTAAGCCATTAATAATATCATTAATTTCCATAACTCTACCTCCTAGAAGAAAATTTTATTTATTTTTATAATATATATTATTCTTCCTGATAGTATTTGACACTATTTGATAAAAAAAAGAGTATGGAAATCCTATCCATACTCTTAATTATTATTCTTCTCTTGCTATGTCTAAAAATAAATTATCTATTAATTCATCCTTTCCTTTTTTGTTTAATGATGAAAAGAAATATAACTTATCATCTTCTGTAAGCTTTAATGTTTCTTTAATAAGCTTTCTACTTTTAGGAATATCATTATTAGAAAGTTTATCACTTTTGGTTGCTACTATTATAGCCTCATAGCCATAATGCTTAATCCAATCAAACATTGTTATATCATCTTTAGTTGGCTTATGTCTTGAATCTACAAGTAATACAACTCTTTTAAGCTCTTCTCTTCCATTAAGATAAGTTTCTATAATATTACCCCAACTTTCTTGTTCTTTTTTAGAAACCTTAGCATATCCATAGCCAGGCAAATCAACTAAATGAAAATCATTGTTTATTAAAAAGAAATTTATAAGTCTTGTTTTTCCTGGTGTTTGACTCACTTTAGCCAATTTTTTTCTATTTGTTAATGAATTTATTAATGAACTTTTTCCAACATTAGACCTTCCTACAAATGCTATCTCTACTCTTCCATCCGTTGGATATTGAGATTTTTTAACTGCAGATATAATAAATTCGCTTTGTTTAATTACCATGAGTATCAACTCCAATTATTGCATTCTTAACTACTTCATCAACTTGCTTTGCTAATATAATTTTTATATTATTTTTAATTGAATCAGGTATATCTTCTATATCTTTCTCATTTTCTTTAGGAATTATTATAGTATCTATTCCATATCTATAAGCTGCTAAAGATTTTTCTTTTAACCCTCCTATAGGTAGGACTTGTCCAGTTAAAGTTACTTCACCAGTCATTGCAACATTTCCTCTAACTTTTTTTCCTGTTAATGCAGATACTAATGCTGTTACCATAGTTACTCCTGCTGAAGGACCATCTTTTGGAACTGCACCCTCTAGAGCATGAATATGAATATCTTTATTTTTATAAAAATCTTCATCAATTCCAAATTTCTTTGCATTTGCTCTTACATAAGAATATGCTGTTTTTGCAGATTCCTGCATAACATCTCCTAATTGTCCTGTTAATTGTAGTTTTCCGTTACCCTCCATAGTAACAGCCTCTACTGGTAAAGTATCTCCTCCATAGGCTGTCCATGCCATTCCAGTTACTACTCCTACCTTATCCTCATTTTGAGACTTGTCAAATGTAAATTCTCTTTTGCCCATTAATTCTTCAACCATAGCTTCATCTATTAAAATTTCTTCTTTTTTATTTTTTAATATGTAAGCCATTGATTTTCTAATCAATGATGATAGTTTTCTTTCTAATTCTCTTACTCCAGATTCTCTTGTATATCCATCTATAACAAGTTTTATAGCTTCATCAGTTATATTTACCTTATTTATTGGTAAAGAATATTGATTAAAGATTTTCTTAATAAGATGTTCTTTTGCAATATGAAATTTTTCTTCATATGTATAGCCAGAAACTTCAACAACTTCCATTCTATCTAATAATGGTCTTGGAATAGTTTCTAAACTGTTAGCAGTTGTTATAAATAAAACCTTTGATAAATCTGTTGGAAGCTCTATAAAATTATCTCTAAATGTTTTGTTTTGTTCACTATCTAATACTTCTAATAAAGCATCAGCTGGATTTCCTTTATAATTAGAGCTTAACTTATCTATTTCATCTAAAAGCATTAATGGATTCATAGATTTAGCTTCTTTTAATGCATAAATAATTCTTCCAGGTATAGCTGCAACATAAGTTCTTCTATGTCCTCTTATCTCAGCTTCATCACTCATTCCACCCAATGACATTCTTACATACTTTCTATTAATAGCTTTTGCTATTGAGCTTGCTATTGATGTTTTACCTACTCCAGGAGGACCTACTAAACAAAGTATAGGACCTTTTGAAGAACCACTAATTTTCTTAACTGATAAATACTCTAATATTCTTTCTTTTACATCTTTTAATCCATAATGTTCTTCGTTAAGTATTTTTTCCACTTTTTCTATATCTAAGCTTTCTCTTGTATATCTTCCCCAAGGAATATCTAAAACCCAGTCTAAATAAGTTCTTATTGAATTTCCCTCTGAAGTAGCCATACTTACATTTTTTAATTTTCTAAGTTCCTCTAAACACTTTTCTTTTGCAATCTTAGGCATTTTAGAAGAATTTATTTTTTCCTTTAGTTCATTTAACTCCTTTGATTCATCAAAATCTTCTCCAAGCTCCTCTTGAATAAATTTAAGTTGTTCTCTTAGATAAAATTCCTTTTGAGAATCATCTGCACTTTTCTTTATTTTAGCAGCAAGCTTTCTTTGAACTTTTACTACCTTTATTTCATTTTCTATTATAACTAGAAGCTTTTCTATTCTTTTATTTATATCTAATGTTTCAAGAAGATCTTGTTTTTTTCTATAATCTATAGGAAGATATCCTGAAACCATATTAGTAAATTCACCAATATTCTCTTCACCTTCAATATTCATAGGCATTTCATTACTTTCATCACCTAATAACTTTACAAAGTTAATAAATGATTTTTTTAACATTTTAAAATGTGCCTCTATTTCAAAATCATCATTTGAATATTCTTCATTAATCTCTTCTATTATAACTTCAAAGTAATCTTCATTATCTAAAAATTCTTTTATTATTCCTTTTTTTATTCCTTCAACTAACACTCTCAGAGTATTGCCTGGTAGTTTAATTAATTGTTTTATTCTACATACAGTTCCTATTGAACTTATATCATCTTGTTCTGGATTTTCCTTTTTTTCATCCTTTTGAGCTGCTAAAAATATATCTTCACTGTTTAACATAGCCTTTTCAATTGCCATAATAGACTTTTCTCTACCTGCATCAAAATGTATAACCATATCAGGGAAAATAGTTAAACCTCTTAGAGGAATTAAAGGAATACTTCTATTTTTTTCCATAATGTTCCCTCCATCTATTCTTCTTAATTTTATTAGACTTAATTAGTATACCATAACCCCATTTTTTTTCAATATCAATGCAAAAAAGGAGTTACTTCAACTAGCAAATCCTTTTTATTCAATAGGAATTTATATAATTTGTTAAACAGTAAATAACTTGTTAGCTTAATAATAAAGATTTATATTCTTTTATTTTGCTTCTTTGTCTGTTAATAATATATTTATACTATTGAAATTATTTTGTTCCTCTTCAATAAAAACACAATTAAAAACCTCTGAAATATTTTCTACTGGAATAATATTTATATCCTCTATTTCTAAAAGACTTTCTGCAAAATTTTCTTTAGGAATAATTACTTCTTCAACTCCAGCTCTTTTAGCACCCTCAATTTTTTCCTTTATTCCACCAACAGCCTTAACTCCTCCTAATAAACCTATTTCTCCGGTCATAGCAATTGTATTATCAACAGCTTTTTCTTTTATTGCACTGTAAATTACTGTAGCAATTGCTATACCTGCTGAAGGTCCATCTACAGGTATTCCTCCAGGAATATTTACATGAACATCATATTCACCTAAATTTAAATCATATATATTATTTAATACTGTTATTGCATTCTCAACTGAAGATAAAGCTGTGCTTTTTCTTTTTATTTTCTTGTTGTTTCCAGATAATATTTCTTCCTCTACAATTCCTGATATTTTTATTCTTCCTTCTCTATTATCTATCTTTTTTATTGAAGTTTCTATTTTCATAATAGTTCCAATACTATCTCCATATATTGCAAGTCCGTTAACTATGCCTATCTCTGGACTATCATTTATTTTTATGTTTAATTTTTTATTGTATCTTCCATTTTCTATAGACCACTCTATATCTTTATTTGTTATAACCTTTCTTTCTTCATTTATAGTAATTCCTGCTGCTAATTGCACTAAATTTACAGCTTCACGACCATTAACACAAAATTTTCCTACTAATTCAAGAGCTGATTCTTGAATTTTTAATTGAATTTTTTTAACTGCTTCTCTTGCTATTTGTATGATTTCTTTATCTGTTAATGCTTTAAAGAAAATTTCTACACATCTTGATCTTATTGCAGGAAGTATTTCTTCTGGATTTCTTGTAGTTGCTGCAATTAATCTAAAATCTGCTGGCAATCCTTTTTCAAATATCTCTTTTATATATAAAGGAATATTAGGATCTTCTGAACTATAATATGAACTATCTAAAAATACTTTTCTATCTTCTAATACTTTTAAAAGTTTATTTAATTCTGTAGGATGTAATTCTCCAATTTCATCTATAAATAACATTCCACCATGTGCTTTTGTAACTGCTCCTTCTTTTGGTTGAGGAATTCCTGCTAACCCCATAGCCCCTGCCCCTTGATATATTGGATCATGAACAGAGCCTATTAATGGATCTGCTATACCTCTATCATCAAATCTAAGAGTAGTTGCATCTATTTCTACAAATTTAGCTTCTTTAGTAAATGGTGATTTTTCACTTTTTATGGCTTCTTCTAGTACAAGCCTTGCTGCTGCTGTTTTTCCTACACCTGGAGGTCCATAAATAATTACATGTTGAGGGTTTGCTCCACATAAAGCAGCTTTTAATGCTTTTA
Source organism: uncultured Clostridium sp. (assembly GCA_902785295.1). GTDB lineage: Bacteria > Bacillota > Clostridia > Clostridiales > Clostridiaceae > Clostridium. The sequence continues at coordinate 18,362 of CACZYK010000002.1, read as the reverse complement.
TTCCATTTTCTTGCCCTATTACTTCTTCAAATTTTTGTGGTCTACTCTTTTCTGTTAATGGAATTGTTAAAGAAAGCTTTTTCATATTATTAAGGTGATTCATTTCTTTTTTATTTTCTTTATCTATTATAACTTTATTTGCCCTTACATTATTATTAGATAAAATAACATAAATCATTAATATCATTAATATTATTTGTAAGACTATAAGCAATTCAGTCATTATTTTATTCCTCCAACTATTTATTTCTTTTAAAATTATTGACTGAATATAAAAAGTTTATTCACCTAAAAATAAATTTCTTTATAAATCAAAAAAAAGTGGCATTGCCACTTTTTAAGCTGTTTCTACAGTTTTCTTAGTCTTATTTTTTGATATTTTTATTGGAGGTCTTTTTTCTCCTTCTGGAACCATTTTAACCTCTGGTTTCTCTCCTGAGGTAATTGTAGATTCTGTAATTATTACTTTATTAATTCTTTCATTTGAAGGAATATCAAACATAATATCTGTCATTACATCTTCAATAATTGACCTAAGTCCTCTTGCTCCAGTTTTTCTTTCAATAGCTTTTTGAGCTATAGCTTTTAAAGCTTCTTGTGTAAACTCTAATTCAACATTATCAAGATTAAATAATTTTGTATATTGTTTAACTAATGCATTCTTAGGTTCACTCAATATGCTTATAAGTGCACTTTCATCTAATGAATCAAGAGTAACAACTATAGGTAATCTTCCTACAAATTCAGGAATTAATCCAAATTTTAAAAGGTCTTCTGGAATTATTTCTTTAAATAAGCTTCCTACATCTTTTTCTTCTTTAGATTGTATTTCAGCTCCAAATCCTATTGAACTCTTTCTAGTTCTCTTTTCTATTATCTTATCCATTCCATCAAAAGCTCCACCACAAATAAATAATATATTAGATGTATTTATTTGAATGAATTCTTGATGTGGATGTTTTCTTCCACCTTGAGGTGGAACAGAAGCAACAGTTCCTTCTAATATTTTAAGTAATGCTTGTTGAACACCTTCTCCTGAAACATCTCTTGTTATTGATGGATTTTCAGATTTTCTTGCAATCTTATCAATTTCATCAATATATATTATTCCTTTTTCAGCTCTTTCCACATCATACTCTGCATTTTGGATTAATCTTAAAAGAATGTTTTCAACATCTTCTCCAACGTATCCTGCTTCAGTTAAAGTTGTAGCATCTGCTATAGCAAAAGGAACATTTAAAAATTTTGCTAAAGTTTGAGCAAGAAATGTTTTACCAGAACCTGTTGGTCCAAGTAAAAGTATATTACTTTTTTGTAATTCTACATCATCATTATTATTATCATTGCTATTTACTCTTTTATAGTGATTGTAGACAGCGACTGAAAGTGCTCTCTTTGCTCTTTCTTGACCAATAACATAAGAGTCTAAATAGTTTTTTATTTCTCTAGGCTTTGGTAATGATTTTGTATCTAATTCTATAGTTTCTTCAAATTCATCAGCTATAATATCAGAACATAATTCTATACATTCATCACATATATATACTCCTGGACCTGCAATAAGTCTTTTAACTTGATCTTGATTTTTACCACAGAATGAACATTTTAATTGTTTTTTATCATCATACTTAGCCATATACTCACCTCTTTTATAATCAAATCTATATATTAATTATACTATTTATCTTTTCCAATTTCACTATTAGTTATAACTTTATCTACTAATCCATATTCTGCTGCTTCTTCTGCATGGAAGAAATTATCTCTTTCTGTATCTTGACAGATTTGTTCATATGGCTTTCCTGTATTTTTACTTAATATAGTATTAAGTCTTTTCTTAGTTTCTAATATCCATTTTGCATGTATATCTATATCGGTTGCTTGACCTTGGAAACCACCTAATGGTTGGTGTATCATAACTTCTGCATTAGGAAGAGCTATTCTTTTTCCTTTAGCTCCACTAGATAATAAAAATGCTCCCATTGATGCTGCCATTCCTATACATATAGTTGATACATCTGGCTTTATATAATTCATTGTATCATATATAGCCATACCTGCTGTGACAGAACCACCTGGACTATTTATATATAGATAAATATCTTTATCTGGATCTTCACTTTCTAAAAATAGTAATTGAGAAACTATAAGGCTTGCAGTATCATCTGTAACCTCTCCGCTTAACATGATTATTCTATCTTTTAATAATCTTGAAAATATATCGTAAGCTCTTTCTCCTCTTCCTGTTTGTTCAATGACTGTAGGAACTAATGCCATAACTCTACCTCCTATTTTTCTACCAATATATTGTAATTTTTTTCTTATTCACATTACATTATATTGCAAATTTCATTATATTGCAATATCCATTATAGTGAAATAATTGCCAGAAAATTTCTGGCAATTATTTTTATAAATTTAATTCATTTAATTTTAATTATTTAACATTAGCCTTTAGTAAATCTAAAGTTTTAACAATTTTTATTTCATTTTCAAGCATTGGCTTTTGTGCCTTAATTAATAAGTCTGCCATTTTTTCATGGTCTCCACCAGAGTACATCTTAGCTACTTCTAAAGCTTTTTCTTTAAGTTCTTCTTCTGTAGCTTCTATGTTTTCAGCCTTAGCTATAGCATCTATTATTATGTCAGCCTTAACTTTTCTTTCAGCATTTTCTTTCATAAAATCTCTCATCTTTTCTGGAGTATTTCCTGTGAATTCCATATATTGTTCTAAAGTTAATCCTTGATATTTTAATCTATTTTCAAGGTCATTCATCATGTGATCTATTTCTTTTTCTACCATAACTTGTGGTAAATCAAGCTTAGTATTTTCTATTACAGCAGTTATTATATTTTCTTCAAATTCATTTTCTGCTTTTTGGTCTTCTGCTTTTTGAAGACTTTTCTTTATATCTTCCTTAAGTTCAGCTAAAGTTTCAAACTCTGAAGCATCTTTAGCAAATTCATCATCTAATGCTGGAACTTCTTTAACTTTTATTTCTTTTACTGTTACATCAAATTTAGCTGGCTTTCCATTTAATTCTTCTGAACCATAGTTTTCTGGGAAAGTAACATTTACTTCTTTTGTATCTCCTACAGATAGGCCTATTAATTGTTCTTCAAAATTATCAATAAATGAACCTGAACCAATTTCTAGTGAGAAATCTGTTCCTTCTCCACCTTCAAAAGGAGTCCCATCTATATAACCCTTAAAGTCGATAACAGCTATATTTTTATCTTCTACTGTTCCTTCTTCTTTAGTAGTTACTCTTGCATTCTTTTCTTGCATTGAAGCTAATTGCTTCTCTACTTCTTCATCATTTACTTCATAAGTTGGCTTTTTAACTTCAAGACCTTTGTATTCTCCAAGTTCAACTTCAGGATATGTAGTTATTTCTGCAGTATAAACTAAATCCTTACCTTCTCCTATTTCAACAATATCAACCTTTGGATAATCAACAGGCTTAATATCATTTTCAGCTAGTGCTGCAGGATAAGTTTCATCAATTACAAAATTTACTGCATCATCATAAAGAACTTCTATTCCATAGAATTTCTTTACCATAGCCATTGGTACTTTTCCCTTTCTAAATCCTTGTACATTAAAGTGCATCTTGTTTTTGTTATAAGCCTTTTTTAAAGCTGCATCAAATTTTTCAGCCTCAATCTTAACTTCAAGTTTAACAACATTGGTTTCTATTTTTTCCATTTTAGCTTCCATCTTTTTTATATTCCTCCTAAAATAGTTCTTAACTTCTCTTGATAGACTAGGATATTATATCACATATTCCTAATTATTATCAAATTTTTTATTACATTTACATAAATTATTTTTAATTTGAAACTTCTCCATTTGCATTGACATAATAAACAGTACCATTTACGGTTACTTCTATGCCTTTTTCCTGTTTAATATCTCCAATTTGAATGTCACTTCCTACAATTCCATAAACCTTAGTATCATTTGGATTTTGAGGACTTTCAAAACTTTCTGTATCTTTTAACCATACATATTTATCTACTAACCCATTTCCCAAATAAGGCAATTCACTTATATATATTACCACTTTATCATCAATAAATCTAGGCTCTTTACACCATATAAAATTAGGCATTTGTACAAGTATGTTATCTTTTAAAAATTTTGTTCCTTTTGTGCTTGTGTGAACTCCTTTTGTTATTACTTTTTCACTTCCATCTACATTAAATAACTTTAAATCTTGTGTGGGAGTACTTACTATAACTTTTTCTTTTGAAGGACTTATATCAAAATCATAGTCCTCCTTTTTTTCTATATTTGTGAATTGTTTTTTTCCATTTTTCTCTTCATAAGAAGCCTTTAATATAATTTCATCTGATACTTTTAAATCAAGCTCCTTCTTTTGTAATTCATCTGTTTTATCTGATTCTGTACTTGTTTCTGGTTTTATATCTTCATTTTTATCTTTATTATCCACAAGAGCCTCTTTATCTAAATCCTCTTGAGTTTTTCCACTATCTACCCAAGCTTGAAGCCTTGCTCTTAAATTACTAAAATCTAAATCTGATATTATAAACTTAAACACACCACAGACAACTATTAAAGCTATTATAATAATAGTTAAGATTACTCTTTTTTTTCTTTTTTTCATCTTTCTTTCATAATCTCTACTGAATATACTAGGCTTAGCCAAAATATTTCCCTCCCAGAATCTATTTATATATTTCCTTCATACATTTTGTATTGTTGCATCTGCCACACTTTCCACAACACCCTAAACAACCCACTTTACTTTCTTTTACAATATTCTGGGTATAGTCCTCATAATCAGGTGAATCTTTTAAAATGTTCATTTTATCCACTAAGAATTCCTCCTATACTATTCAAGATTAAAATTATCTACATCATCAACTATCCAATTATCATCTTTATACACAATTCTTGTAAAAAAACTTTTTGAATATGTTTCTTTAAAGTTTAAAATAGCTTTGCTTACATCATATTGTACATTTACTACTATAGTGGCTCTATAAGTATTGTCTTCATAAAAATATTGACTATTTTTAAAATCTATATCCATTTTTAAATTGGAATATTTATTTTTAAATAAAATATACTTTTCTTCTACAGAACTATATATTTTATTTTTAGTCTCTTCTATACAATTTTCAATATATTTCTTATCTTGTTTATTTAATGCTACAAAAACACTTTCATAGAATATATTTATAACATTTGTTATATCCTCTTCTAAAGTTTCATTACTTATTGGAATTGTAATGTTTATTACTGGGGTATCTGTTATTACAACTTCTTCTCCCTTATTTCGTCCCCATGGAAACTCCTTTTCTAAATGTATTGAAACAGTTCCATCTGTCGGTACTGGTCCAAAATCTTTCATATCTTTAACTTTTCTTCTTATATCTTTTCCATTAATATAAACATCTGCATCTTGAAACTCAGAATTTATTTTTATTACTCTTGCTGGGAAATCTATCTCTATATTTTTATCTTCCATTATAACTACTTCTTTAAAAGTTTTTATTGTCTCATAATTGCTATTTAAGACACCATTTATATTATAGCTTCCTGGAATTACACCTTTAAGAACTTCTCCCGATTTTATTTTTCCAATATTGCCAACAGTAAATTTACCATCTTCAAAATTACTATTAATAGTTATTTTATAAGTTTTAACCTCTAAGTAGTACATATCCCAAAAAAAATACTTTTTACACTCTAATTTAAAATCCTTAGTTTCACTATTGGTTTTTAAATTAGTAATTAAACTATCTATTTTATTATTTCCACTACTATAATATTGAATTAGAGATTCTAAACTTTTTTTATTTACTCTCTCTCCATCTACCTTAACTATATCGCTAAGTGCTGATATATCATTATTTTTTAGTGCCATTTCAAGACTTGATAAAATATATTCTCTAGATGTATTGATTCTTCCAATAAAATATCCAAAAAATAAAAGGAAAATTAATATTATGAATATGGTAAATTTCCATCTTTTTCTTATCAATTTAAAGAAATATACGTCCCCTAAAAATGATATCAAAGAAGATGCTTTTTCTACAATAACGTTTTTTGCAGATAATATCTTTTCTTTTAAAGATTCTATCATAAAAATCAACTCCCTCAATATACATTTATAATTTTTATTAATCTTCTAAAATATCAATTATCCACTTTCCACAATCACAACATTTATATATTCTTATAACAAATAAATCTAATTCATTTCTATTTAAACAATTTTTAAAGCTTTCAAGCTCCTCTTTTGTTATGAATTCATCTTCTTTATTAATATAACCATGAATTTGAATAAAATAATTATTTTTGCTTTTATTGCAACAGTCATTAATTTCTGTGCATACAATTTTTTCATAGTCTAATTTATCAGCAAAATCTTGAATTATTGGAATTATGTCAGAATAATCTTCTATATCATCCTGATAATCCTCCTCATAAAAGGTTAAATCTTTTATCTTAAATAATTCTTTCATATTTTTGTTCTCCTTATACATATTTTTTTAAATTTAGCATTATAATTATACATTAAATTTTATTTTATTTCTTTAATATTTAAAATAATTTCATAAATTATTAAGTTTTAAATATACAAAAAGGCTATTAAGCAATGATTTTTTACTCATTGTTTAACAGCCTTTAATTTTATAGATTTTCTATTGGCTTTCTTTCACCTTTAAAGTTATTTGATTTTTCTCTTCTCTTTTTAAGTTCTTCTTCTACATCTTCAAGAGAAAGTCCTTTTTCTGCCATTAAGACAAGCACATGATAAGCTAAGTCACATATTTCTCCAACAAGTTCCTTTTTATCATCTTTTATTGCTGCAATAACAACTTCTGTAGCTTCCTCTCCAATTTTTTTTGTTATTTTTTCTGTTCCTTTATTGAAAAGATAATTTGTATATGAACCCTCTTCACCACAATTTTTTCTTTCCATTATTGTTTTAAATTCTTCTTTTATTTGACTCATGTTATCACTCCTATAAATCTCTATAGAAACAAGTTCTATTTCCTGTATGACAAGCTGCACCTACTTGATCAACTAATAATAATATTGTATCATTATCACAATCTACTTTTATCTCTTTTACATATTGTAAATGACCTGAAGTTGCTCCCTTATTCCAAAGCTCATTTCTACTTCTACTATAATACCATGCTGTATCCCCTTCTAAGGTCTTTATAAGGCTCTCTTTGTTCATATAAGCTAACATTAATACCTCTTTAGTCTTATAGTCTTGAGCAATTGCAGGAACCAATCCATTGCCCTTTTCAAAATCTATTAAATCAGCTTTAGCTAATATTTCTTCTTTGTTCATATCTTAACACTCCTATAATCTTACTGGAATATCTCTATCTCTTAAATATTCTTTAACTTGACCTACTGTAAGCTCTCCATAGTGGAAAAGTGAAGCTGCTAATGCTGCATCTGCTGCCTTTTGTTCAAAAACATCATAGAAGTGTTCTAAAGAACCACAACCACCTGATGCTATTACTGGCACATTAGTTATATTAGAAACTGCTTTAGTAAGTTCAATATCAAAACCTTTTTTAGTTCCATCAGTATCCATAGAAGTTAATAAAATTTCTCCAGCACCTAATGAAACTGCCTCTTCAATCCATTTTAAAGCATCAAGCCCTGTATCTATTCTTCCTCCGTTTATAACAACATTCCATCCTGAATTATCTTCTCTTTTTTTAGCATCTACTGCTAAAACTATACACTGATTTCCAAAGCTATATGCTCCTTGCTGTATTAAAGATTTATCTCTTACAGCTGCTGAATTTAAGCTTATTTTGTCTGCTCCTGCTCTTAAAATTCTTTTTATGTCATCTATACTTCTAAGTCCCCCACCAACAGTAAAAGGAATAAATATTTTTTCTGCAACTCTTTCAACTACCTTTTCCATTATTCCTCTTCCTTCATGAGTTGCAGTAATATCTAAAAATACAAGTTCATCTGCTCCTTGCTTATAATATTCTTCTGCAAGCTCTACTGGGTCTCCAACTTCTTTAATTCCAACAAAGTTAATTCCTTTAACAACCTTTCCTTCTCTAACATCAAGACAAGGGATAATTCTTTTAGTATGCATTTATTTTTCCCCCTTTGTAACCTTTATTGCCTCCTCTAATGAAAGAGTGTTAGCATATATAGCCTTTCCTGTTATAGCACCATAAAGTCCTAAGGCATTTAAATCCTTTATATTTTGAATATCTCTAATTCCACCTGAAGCTGTTATATCCATATTTACTTCTTCACTTAATTTCTTAAGCATTTCAACATTTGGTCCTTCTAAAGTTCCATCTTTACTTATATCTGTTACTATGACATTTTTAACTCCAAGCTTTTCTAATTTCTTAGCAAAATCTATGTAATAAAGCTTACTTCCTTCAAGCCATCCTCTTCCATAAGCATATCCATCTTTACAGTCAATTCCTACTGCTATTTTTTCTCCAAAGTTATCTATTGCCTTAACTAAAAGTGCTTCATCTTCCATAGCACTTGTTCCTAAAATAACTCTTGAAATTCCATTGTCTATGTAATATTTAATTGTCTCAAAAGTTCTTATTCCACCACCTATTTCTACTGGAATATCTAAAGTTTGAGCAACCTTTACTATAACTTCTTTATTTACAAGTTCTCCTTTTTTTGCTCCATCTAAATCTACTAAATGAACATATTCAGCTCCAAGCTTTTGAAATGACATTGCTGTTTCTAAAATATCTTCAGCAACTACTTCCTTTTTAGAATAATCTCCTTGATATAATCTAACTGGCTTTCCATCTATAATATCTATTGCAGGTAATATTATCATTTTCTACACCAACTCCTTGAAATTTTTTAATATTTGTAATCCTATTTCTCCACTTTTTTCTGGATGAAATTGTGCTCCTATAACATTTTCCTTTCTTACAAGTCCAGGAATCTTTAAAGAGCCATATGTAGAAAATCCTACCAAATCCTCATCTCTATATCCTGTTGCTCTATATGAATGAACATAATAAACAAAAGGCTTATCATTTAATCCATTTAATAAATCATCATCTCTATTCTTTTCCAGATTGTTCCATCCAATGTGAGGTATCTTAACATCAGGGTCCTCCATAAGTCTTACTTCTCCTTGAAGAAGTCCAAGGCCTTCACATTCTTCTCCTTCAAAACCTTTTTGAAATAAAACTTGCATTCCAAGACAAATTCCAAGAAGTGGTTTACCTTTCGCTACCTCTTCTCTTATAACATCTGGAAGTCCTGCTTTGTTTAAATTGTCCATACAGTCTTTAAAAGCTCCAACCCCTGGAAGTATAAGCTTATCTGCTTTTCTTATTTCTTCAATGTCAGAGGAAATCTTACATTCACATTCAAGCTTTTTTAAAGCATTATAAACACTTTTTAAATTTCCCATGCCATAATCAATAATTACTACCATACTCATTCCTCCTATAACATACCCTTTGTTGAAGGTAATCGCATATCATTTTCATTAACTGTTTTAGCCTCTCTTAAAGCTCTTCCAAGTGCCTTAAATAAAGCTTCTATCTTGTGATGGTCATTGTTTCCATATAAAATTCTTGCATGAAGAGTAATACCTGAATTAAAAGCAAAAGCTCTAAAAAATTCTTCTGTCATTTCTGTAGCAAAACCACCAACAGTATCTCTTTTAAATTCTCCATCAAAAACTAAAAATGCTCTTCCACTTATATCTAAAGAAACCTGTGCTAGGGTTTCATCCATTGGAAGAAAGAAGGTACCATATCTATTTATGCCTCTTTTATCCCCTAGAGCCTCTAAGAAGGCTTTTCCAAGTAATATTCCTGTATCTTCTACTAGATGATGGTCACAAACCTCTAAATCGCCATGAGCCTTAATATCTAAATTAAATCCTCCATGGAAAGCCATCAAATTAAGCATATGGTCAAAAAATCCTACTCCAGTATCTATATTAGTTTTTCCTTCACCATCAAGATTTAAAGTTAATTTTATTTGAGTTTCCTTTGTATTTCTTTCTAAAGATGATATTCTCTCCATATTTCACCATCCTACTTTAATCTTACTTTTACAGAATTAGCATGAGCTGTTAGTCCTTCTTGATTAGCAATATTTATAATCTTTTGTCCATCTCTTTGTATTGCTTTTTCTGAATAATATAAAAATGATGATTTCTTTATAAAGCTATCAACTGATAATGCAGAGAAAAATCTTGCTGTTCCACTAGTAGGTAAAACGTGATTTGTTCCTCCAAAATAATCTCCTATTGGCTCTGGAGTGTTATATCCTAAGAATACTGAACCTGCATGTCTTACTTTTCCTAAATACTCCATAGCATTTTCAACCATAAGCTCTAAATGCTCTGGTGCAACTTTATTAGATATTTCTATACATTCATCAATAGTTTCACATATAATAACTTTTCCATAATTATTTAAAGAAGCTTCTATTATTTCTTTTCTTTCTAGTGTTTGAACTTGTTTTTCCAATTCAACTAAAGTGTCTTCATATAGTTTTTTAGAAGTTGTAACTAAAATTGCTGAAGCAAGCTTATCATGTTCTGCTTGAGACATTAAATCTGCTGCCACATATTTTGGATTTGCATTTTCATCAGCAATTACTAATATTTCACTAGGACCTGCTATCATATCTATATCAACTCTTCCAAAAACTAATCTCTTAGCAACAGCAACAAAAATATTTCCAGGACCAACAATCTTATCAACTTGAGGAATTGTTTCTGTTCCATAAGCAAGAGCTCCTATTGCTTGTGCTCCTCCAACTTTGTAAATTTTAGTTACCCCTGCAATCTTAGCAGCAACTCCAATTATAGGATTAATTCCTCCATCTTTTCCTGGAGGAGTTACCATAACTATTTCCTTAACTCCTGCAACCTTTGCTGGAATAACATTCATAAGTACTGAAGAAGGATAAGCAGCAGTTCCTCCTGGTACATAAACTCCAACAGAATCTAAAGGTAAAACTCTTTGACCTAAATATGTACCATTATCTTTATTTAATATAAATCCTCTACTTTTTTGTGCTTTGTGATAATATTCTATGTTTTCCTTTGCTTCTTTTAAATTTTCTATTACTTCTTTATCAATTTTATTAAAACATTCTTCTATTTCTTCTTCTGCAACTTGTAAGTCCTTTAAAAAAACCTTATCAAACTTTTCAGTATATTCTCTTAAAGCCTTATCTCCATTTTTTCTTACATCATTTAATATATTAGTTACTGCAGAAGTTATATCTCCACTTACTTCATCTTCTCTTTCTTTTAAATCCTTTAAAAGCTCATCCCAGCCTTTTTGCTTTAAATCATATTCTTTTAACATATCTAATTTTTACCTCCTATTTTTCTATTACTGATTGTAAACTTTCAATAAAGTCACCAATTTCTTTTCTCTTAAGCTTAAAACTTGCCTTATTTACAATCACTCTTGCACTTATTGGACATACTGTATCAAATACTACAAGTCCATTTTCTTTTAAAGTTGTTCCTGTTTCCATGATATCAACTATTGCATCACATAATCCTAAAATTGGTGCAAGCTCTACTGACCCTTCAATTTTTATAATTTCAACATCTATGTTTTTCTTTTTAAAGTACTCTCTTGCTACTGTTGGATACTTAGTACCTATCTTTATGTGTCCAACCTTCTTAAAAATATTTTTTTCTGGTAAAGAGGCTACTATAAACTTACACTTACCAATGTTTAAATCTAACACTTCATAGTAATTATTGTTAGATTCCATTAAAGTATCTTTTCCTACAACTCCAATATCTGCAACTCCATGCTCAACATAAGTAATTGAATCTGCTGCCTTTACTAAAAAATATTTTATATCTTTTTTAGTATCCTTGAATACAAGTTTTCTTCCTTTATCTTTAAGCTCTTCTGTTCCATAATTTGCTTTATCTAATAACTTTACAGTTTCTTTTTCTAGTCTTCCCTTTGTTAAAGCTATACTTATACTCATTACTTTGACTCCTCCTCTAATTCAATTCCTTCTATATCATTTTTAGGTATTAATTCAACTACATGTCCTGAATCTCTAAGAAGTTTTCCTTTCTTAATTGCCTCTAAAGAACATCCTTTACCATAATAAATTTTATATTTAGATGGTTTATTTGTATCATCATATTCAACAACATCTAATAGTGAATCAATTTTTATAGAAAAACCTACAGCTGGAATATCACGACCAAATCTAGCTATTAGATTATCATATCTTCCACCACTTAATACAGTAACTCCAACTCCTTCAAAGTATCCTCTAAATATTATTCCTGTATAATAATTTACTCCTGGAACCATTCCTAAATCAAAGGTAAGCATATCACCATATCCTAATTCCTTTAATGAAGCTGCAAGTTTTTCTAAGTATTCAATATTCTTTTTAAGTTCATCATTAAAAGCATATTTTTTTCCTTCTGCTAAAACCTCTTCTCCACCAAAAAGCCATGGAAGCTTTTTAAAGAAAGTTTTATAATCTTCAGATACATTAAGTTCTTCTAAATAATCTTCTAAAGATTTTAAGCTCTTTGTATCAATAAGTTCAGCTAATTTTTCTCTTTCTTCTTCACTTAAGTCTAAACCTGAAACAGCAGCATTAAAGAAATTAATATTTCCTATTTCAAATTTAAATTTATTATTTTTTAAAACTTTTAATGATTCTAAAGCTGTAACTAATATTTCTAAATCAGATTCTTCATCAGTTAAACCTATTAATTCTACTCCACAATCTGTATATTCGTTTTTCTTTCCTCCAAGACTTTCATTTACTCTAAAAACATTAGCTGTATATCTAAATCTTAAAGGAGGATTTGAATCCTTAAATTTAGTTCCTACAACTCTCGCTATTGGAATAGTCATATCAGGTCTTAAAACCATTATTCTTCCTTTATCATCAAAGAACTTATACATATCCTCTTCTTTTAGGCTTTGAAATTCTGAATTAAAAGTTCTATAAAACTCTATTGTTGGAGTTACAACTTCCTTATACCCCCATTTATCCAAAACTCCTTCAATATCTTGTTGAAGTTTTTTCTTTATTAAACACTCCCCTAATATTAAATCCCTTGTTCCTTCAGGAATTAAATACTTATTAGACATATTGCATCCTCCTAAAATCATTTTTATTTTATCGATTTAGCACGTTAAATCGTTGAATTCTATTTTAATAATAATCTAGTAATATTTTTCTGTCAATACTTTGGTTAATTTTTCTTTCATTATACTATATTAACACGATACGCCTTAAAATGCACTTTTTTAAATTTCTTTTCTTGATATATATGTATTAATTTCATAAAATATAATAGTATTAACTAAAAGGAGGGAATCACTAATGAACGAAAAACTAGTTATAGGTATTACCTTTGGTATATATCTTTTAATTATGTTAGGAATTGGTTTGTATTTTTACAACCGAACAAAAAATTTATCTGATTATGTTCTTGGAGGTAGAGGGTTAGGTAGCTGGGGAACTTCTATAAGTGCTCAAGCTTCTGATATGAGTGGATGGTTATTACTTGGTCTTCCAGGGGCTGCATATGCTACAGGACTTTCTGGTTCTGTGTGGATGGCTACTGGACTTGCAATAGGTACATATTTAAATTGGAAGTTAGTTGCTCAAAGACTTCGTATTTCCACACAAAAATATTCAAATTCTATTACAATACCATCTTATCTTGAGAACAGATTCAATGATGATTCAAGATTACTAAGAAAGGCATCATCAATATTTATATTATTATTTTTCTTAGTTTATACAGCTTCAGGGTTTGTTTCTGGAGGTAAGTTATTCCAAACAGTATTTGGAGTTCCTTATAAAGTTTCTGTAATTATTGGAGCAGTTGTAGTTGTAGCATATACTTTTCTTGGTGGATTTATGGCAGTTTGCTGGACCGATATTATTCAAGGACTTCTTATGTTTTTTACATTACTTATATTACCAGTTGTAGTATTAGTAAAGGCTGGTGGAATAAATGAAGTGATTTCAGCTATTGACCCTTCACTTTTAAATCCATTTAATGCAGCCTCTATTACAGGAAGTGCTTCATCTTCAACTGTATTAGTAGTTATAAGCATTATTTCTTCATTAGCATGGGGGCTTGGATATTTTGGTCAGCCTCATATTTTAGCAAGATTTATGGCAATAAAAAATCCTGATTTAATAAAGAAATCTAGAATAATAGCAATGTTTTGGGTTGTCCTTTCATTATTTGGTGCAACTGCTGTTGGATTAGTTGGACATTCAATCATGCCTGATATTTCAGCTTATGGTGGAGATAGCGAAACTATATTTATGCTTTTAGTAAATAAATGTGTACCTCTTATTTTAACTGGAATTTTAATGTCTGCAATCTTAGCAGCTATAATGAGTACAGCAGATTCTCAACTTCTTGTTGCAGCTTCTACTGTATCTGAAGATTTTTATAAAGGTATGATAAAGCCTAAGGCTTCTGATAGAGAACTTATATTAGTAAGTCGTTTAACAGTACTTTCTGTAGCAATAATCGCCCTTATAATAGCATTTAATCCTAATAGTTCTGTTCTTGGATTAGTTTCTTATGCTTGGGCAGGATTTGGAGCTGCTTTTGGACCAGTAATTCTTTTATCATTATTTTATAAAAATATGACTAAAAATGGTGCTGCTGCTGGTATGATAGTTGGTGGACTTACTTCTGTATTATGGCCATTATTAAAGAAGATTTCTTCACTTGCTATATTCCAGCTTTATGAAATACTTCCTGGTTTCTTATTTGCAGTTTTAGCTATTTTCATAGTAAGCAGAATTGATATGAAAAATAGTACTGACCCTGTTAAGATTGAAGCTAAAAAGGCTAGAGAAAAAGCAAAGGAACAAACTGCTAAGGAAGAAAAAATTAAATATGAAAAAACTGTTGTTGGAACTAGAAAACGTAAAGAAGCATCAAAAAAACGTAGAAAAATAGCAGGAAAAAATAGAGCTAAAAACAGATAAAAACAAAAAGTTGTCGCTAAGATTAGTGCGACAACTTTTTACTCTTTATAAATTAAATTTTATTCAGATTTTTCATTATCTTCTTCAGGCTCATCTAAAGTTACAGCAACTTCTTTATTTTGAATATTCATGCTGTTCATTAATATCATCTGTTTTTGTAGCTTTAAAAGTTTTTGTATTTCTTCTTCAACTTGACGTACAGCAGCTGTTGCTTCTTCCTTCATCTTTGTTAATTCTTGTTTCTGTTCCATAATATTTTCTAGTTCTTGTTGTTGTTTCTTTAAGAATTCAGCTTCTCTTTCTTCAAAATGAGAAATTGATAAATTCTTCTTTCTAGTCTCTTCTTTTTCTTTCATTGAAGTTTCTATTTCAAGTTGCTTAGCTGCATTTTTTTCTGCCTCTTCCATAAAATATTCTTGAGAATTTATTAAAATATTTGATTCATTTTTTCTCTTTTTATATGAACCATCACTTTGTAACACTCTTCCTTTAACATTATCATGAAGCATAACATTAACAATATTTAAAATACGTTCCTTTATATCCTCATCATAAATAGGACAACCAACTTCTACTCTCTTATCCATATTTCTTGTCATGTAATCTGCAGAAGCTATATACATCTTCATGTCTTTTCCTTCACCAAAGCAATAAACTCTTGAATGTTCAAGGAATTGTCCAACAATACTTTGTACTGTTATATTATCTGTTTTTCCTTTTATTCCAGGAAGTAAACAACATATTCCTCTTACTATCATATCTATTTTTACTCCTGCTTGAGAAGCTTCTGAAAGTTTATCTATAAGTTCTCTATCAGTTAAAGAATTCATTTTTAATATGATTTTTCCTTTTTCTCCCATTTTAGTTTTTTCAATTTCCTTATCAATAAACTTTATTATTGTTCTCTTCATGCTTATTGGTGCTACTAATAAATAATCATAGTGTCCATCAAGCTTTGAAATAGACATATTTTTAAAGAAATTAGCTGCATCAATTCCTATTGAATGATTTGCAGTAATTAAACTTAAATCTGTATAAAGCTTAGCTGTTTTTTCATTATAATTTCCTGTTCCAACTTGAGTTATATATTTTATCTTATCATTTTCTTTCTTTGTTATTAAACATATCTTTGAATGAACTTTAAAGTTTTCAAATCCATATATAACATTACATCCAGATTCTTCTAATGTTTCAGACCAGTCAATATTGTTTTGTTCATCAAATCTTGCTCTAAGTTCCATAAGAACAGTTACTTCTTTTCCATTTTCAGCAGCTGTTGTTAAATATTCTATTAATTTTGCTTTTCTTGCAAGTCTGTATATTGTTATTTTTATTGAAATTACATCTAGGTCATTGGCAGCCTCTTTAATAAGTCTTAAAAATGGATCCATTTTTTCATAAGGATAAGATAATAATATATCCTTTTTCTCTACTTGGCTCATAATGCTTTCATTGCTATTAATTCCTAATGGAATCTGTGGTGTAAAATCTTCATAAGTAATTTTTTCTTTTATATGTACTGGAATTTTATCTAGTATAGAAAAAGCAAATGACATATCTAATGGAGATTTACATTTAAATACTTGCTCTTTCTTTATGTTAAGTCTATCTAATAAATATGTTTCAAGTTCTGGTTTTATCTTATCTAAAACTTCCAATCTTACTGGTGCTAAACGTCCACGTTTTTTTAGAAGTTTTTTCATGTGTAGTCTATAATCATCATCAATATCATAGCTTTCATCATCTGGATTAATATCTGCATTTCTAGTAACACGTACAATTGTCCTATCTTCTATATTTCCCATATTAAATATCATATCTGCATATTCTAAAATAACTTTTTCTACTAATACATATTTTAATTCTTCTCCTGGAATATAAATAATTCTTGGAATTGAATTTGGAATAGGTACTATTCCTACTAAAGTATTTCCACTATTTTTTATTAGCACAGTCATGTTTAATGATAAGTTTTGAAGATGTGGAAATGGGTGAAGATTATCTACTATTTGTGGTGATAATACTGGTAATATATAATCCTTAAAATAATCATCTAAAAATTTCTTTTCTTGCTTATTAAGGTCCTTTACATTTAAATTTTTTATATTATATTCTCTTAATTCTTCTTCAACTTTTTCAAAAGTTTTATCCTTTTGCTCATATAATGGTACTACTGCCTTAAATATTGCTTTAAGTTGCTCAGCTGCTGTCATCTTGCTCTTATTATCATAATGTTCTGGGTCAACAAGAGATATATCATAAAGACTTCCTACTCTTATCATAAAAAATTCATCTAAGTTACTTGTAAATATAGATATGAATTTTAGTCTTTCATAAAGTGGAACATTTTTATCTCTACCTTCCTCTAACACCCTTTCATCAAACTTAAGCCATGAAAGCTCTCTATTTTGGGTATAACTAATATCCAAATCATTCTTTTTTACCATTATAAACGCCTCCTAATACTTTGCTAAATAAATATCCTTCTCTTACACCATAAGGACTTACATTTATTTCTTTTATGTCATAAAATTTTACAATAGTGTTTAGTATAATCATTCCTGGAATTATGGTATGGACTCTATCTGGTACAACTTTTAATATTTTTCTTAATAATGCATTTTCTGATTCATCACATTTTTTAATAATCTTCTTTATATTTTCTGATTTTATAAGACTTCTTGTACAATCTTTTTTAAATATATTTTCACAAAGTTCTCCTGTTGCTCTTATTGTTCCTCCAACACCACATGCAATAGAATTTTCTTTTATTCCACCTAATTTCTTTAGATGATATAAAACTTCACCCTTTATAGCAGTTCTTTCATTCTCTGTTGGAAGAAGATTACTTACATATTTTGAATACATACTTAATGAACCTATTGGTATACTATAAGCCTTTATTATTTCTTTATTCTTATACATTACTAACTCTGTACTTCCTCCACCTATGTCTATAAGTATTCCATCTGATATATCAACTACTTGACTAGCTCCTATAAAATCATAAATAGCTTCATTTTCTCCAAGAATAATTTCTGTGTTAAAGCCTGTCTCTTCTTTAATTCTAAGAACAGCTTCATCAGTATTACTTACATTTCTTAAAGATGCGGTTGCAAAAACAAATACATTATCTATTTGAAAATTATCAACTATCTCTCTATAAGCTTTTAACACTTCACAAGCTCTTTTTATACCTGCATTTGAAAGCTCACCATCTTTAACATAGCCAGCAAGACCTGCCATAGTTTTCTTATTTAAAAGAAGAATAACCTTATTATTCTCATATTTATATATTGATAATCTTATAGTATTTGAACCTACGTCAATTATTCCATATATCATTTCTATCCCTCCAAAC
>CACZYK010000001.1 GCA_902785295.1 uncultured Clostridium sp. | reverse complement strand
ATAGGATATAAGATGTTTGCTATAAAGGGTGCTTGGTTATGTTTTATACCATTAACTTTAGCCTTTTTCATGGTTGAAAGTGAGGAAAAAAATTTAAAGGTATCTATGACAAATTATAAAAGTCAAAAAAGAGCAATTTAATTAAATAAAGAACATTATGTAATAAAGTAAAAAGGCAGACTTAATATAGGTAATCTGCCTTTTAAATATTTAAGATTTATAAGGAATACTTCCATTTCTTATATATTTTTCAACTTTACTTATGCTTCCATTTAAGCCTCGTCCAACTATTTCAAATTCCAATTCATTATCTTTTACTATGACATTTGCAAAATGAAATGCAGAATATTTTCTTTCTTTATCATTTAAATCATATCTAGCTAATTCTTTATTATTTTCACCATTAACTAATCTTACAAAGGCTCCATTAACATCTTCAAAAGTTGTAAATATAGCCATAAATATGTTAGCAAATAAGCTTATTTTCTTAACACTTTTAGGTAATTCATTTAATTTTATGTATATTATTTCATCGTCACCATCACCTTCACCAGTTAAGTTGTCTCCACTTAAACTAACTCCATTAAATGATTTATTAGCATAACATACAGTTTTTATAATTTTATCGTTTTCATCTAAAAGTATTGCAAAGGCATCTAAGTCCATACGAGTATCCCAGCCTAAGCATAAATTAAGGTTTTTTAATGTTTTATCAATCTTTCTTAGGTTTATTTTTGAACCTTTTTCTAAATTAATGCTCATTTTTTATTCCCCTTTCATTTAGTTAAAGTAGAATAAATATATTGTTTTGTCCAGAAGACTTAGAGTTTTGGTAGAATGGAAGAACAAAATAATATATTTAATCTTTTTTATTATCTTAATTATAGCATAAAATGTAGAATAAATATATTATTTTGTTTTTTTTGATTTTATAGTTTCTAAGTAAGAATAAAATAATAAAAAAATGGCTTAATATAGCCATTAACCGGTTTTATAAATAAGAGAAAATATAAATGTTTGTGCAGTATATTAGACAAAAAATATAAAAAGAAAATGAAAAAAAGTTAGAAAATAAGATAAACACTAGAGTACAACCTTTTTACAAAAAAGTATTGACACATAAAAATATATGTGATATTGTATAAATATACTTTATGAGAAGTAGATATTTAAGGCAAAGGTGCTAACAATTAAGTTTGTAAGTGTTCTTTGCCTTTTTTGTATATGTGGCCATATTAAAAAAAAAATTTTTATATATTTTTGTTAGGAAGGGGAGATTATAAATGAAGCACATGGTTATAACAATTGGTTGTGAATATGGAAGTGGTGGACCAGAAATTGGTAAAGCTATTGCAGATTATCTTGGCATTGAGTATTATGACCGTGATTTAGTTGATAAGGTTGTAGAGCAGATAGGGGTAGACCGTGAACTTGTAGAAAAAGCAGATACTGAAAATAATGTAAAGTATGAATTTGATACAAAGTTTGGTCCAAGATATGCAAACCTCACAAATCGTGTAATCTATAATCAATTTGAAGTAATTCAAAAATTTGCAGAAAAAAGTTCATGTGTTATTATAGGACGTTGTAGTGACTATATATTAAAAGATAGAAAGGATTGCTTAAATATATTTATATATGCACCAGAAAAGGTAAGAATTCAATCTATTATGGAAAAAAATGATGTTTCTGAAAAAGAAGCAGAAGAAATGATGAAATATAATGATGAAATGTTACATACTCGTTATAAATATATGACAGGAACTTATCGTGGAGATCGTAAAAATCGTCATATGATGATTGATAGTAGTGTTCTTGGATGGGAAAAAACAGCAAAATATATTTTACAATTAATTGAATTAAAATTTTCAAATGTATAACATAAATTATAAAAATTCATATAATGTAAATTCTAACAAAGGCGTTAGGAGCAGAGAAAAGTTAATTTTTAAATTTACACTCTGTTTCTAATGCCTTTTTATTTAAATAGTAGGAATTTATATGATTTGTTAAATTGAGAACAAGTTGTTATCTCAATAATAAAGTTTAATAAGAAAGACAATTTTAGAATAAGTAACAAAGATATTAAGAAAAATGGAGTTGAGACAGATGGAAAAGAAAAAATCAGAATTTGATAAAGTCTTTAGTGCGTGGGACATTCTTGTAATTGCCTTTGGTGCCATGATTGGTTGGGGATGGGTTGTATCCACAGGTGATTGGATAAACAGAGGAGGAGTAATTGGTGCAATAATTGGTTTTGCAATTGGTGGACTTATGATATTCTTTGTTGGTCTTACATATGCAGAACTTACATCAGCAATGCCACAATGTGGAGGAGAGCATGTATTTAGTTATAAAGCAATGGGACCTATTGGTTCATTTATATGTACTTGGGCAATTATTTTAGGATATGTTAGTGTTGTATGTTTTGAAGCTTGTGCATTCCCTACAATCATTCAATATATTTATCCAGGATTTTTAAAAGGATATTTATATACAGTTGCTGGATTTGATATCTATGCTTCATGGCTTGCAGTTGCTGTAATATTATCAATATTTATAACTTATATAAATATAAAAGGAGCTAAAACAGCAGCAATACTTCAAACAATACTTACAGCTATAATTGGTGGTGTTGGAATATTATTAATTGTTTCTTCAGCAATAACAGGTGATGCTTCTAATCTTCAAGGACAATTATTTATGGGTGAATCTACAGGAAGTATAATAAAAGCAATTATTAGTGTTGCCGTTGTAACCCCATTTTTCTTTATAGGATTTGATGTTATTCCACAAGCAGCAGAAGAAATTAATGTTCCTCTTAAGAAAATAGGAAAAATATTAATTTTATCAATAGTTTTAGCAGTTGTATTTTATGCTTTAATCATTTTAGGTGTTGGATATATTATGAATCCTCAAGATATTTTAGCTTCTCAAGCAGGTTCAGGAATGGTTACAGCAGATGCTATGGCAAAGGCATTTAACAGTAGCATTATGTCAAAGGTTTTAATTGTTGGTGGTATGTGTGGTATTGTTACAAGCTGGAACTCATTTTTAATTGGTGGAAGTCGTGCAATGTATTCTATGGCAGAATCTTATATGATTCCACGTTTCTTTGTAAAATTACATAAGAAATATAAAACTCCAGTTAACGCTCTTTATTTGATTGGTGCTTTATCAGTACTTGCTCCTTTCTGTGGACGTAAAATGCTTGTTTGGATTGTAGATGCTGGTAACTTTGGATGTTGTCTTGCATATTGTATGGTTGCAATTTCATTTATAATTTTAAGAAAGAAAGAGCCAGATATGGCAAGACCATATAAGGTAAAACATTACAAAATAGTAGGAACAATTGCAGTTTTAATGTCTGGTTTAATGGTTGCAATGTATGTAATTCCTAATTCAGGATGTACACTTGTATGGCAAGAAGTGTGTATGGCAGGTGGCTGGTGCTTATTAGGATTAGTTTTTTGTATAGCATGTAAATTAAAATATAAAGAAAAGTTTGGTTCACATATTGATGTAGCTATTGATGAATCTGAATTAGAAGAAAAGACTGATGATTTAAGTATAAGAGTAGAAAAAGCTATTAATACTGTAAAAGTAAAAGAAGCTGAAAAATATGAAAATCCTTCAATAAATTTTTCATTTTTCTTACCTGTTAATGTAGTATTTGGATGTGGAAAATTAAAAGAGGTTGGAAATTTAACAAAACCATATGGTAAAAAAGCCTTAATTGTTACAGGAAAAAGTAGTGCTAAGAAATCTGGTATTTATGATAAGGTAAATGAAAGCTTGAAAAAAGTTGGAATTGACACTGTATTATTTGATAAAGTTACTCCAAATCCATTAACAACAACAGCTATAGAAGGAGCTAAATTTGCAAATAAAAATGGATGCGATGTAGTTGTTGGAATTGGTGGAGGAAGTATAATGGATTGCGCAAAAGCAATAGCCTTCCTTTCAGTAAATAAAGGTGATATAAATGATTATATATTTAATAAAATACAAAGTGATAAAGCACTTCCACTAGTTTTGATTCCAACAACATGTGGAACAGGTTCAGAAGGAAATGGCTTTGCAGTTCTTACAAATCCTGAAAATGGAGATAAGAAATCTTTACGTTGTAATGCCATTGTTGCAAAGGTATCTATTGTAGACCCAGAATGTATGATGACAATGCCAAAGAAAGTTTTAGCTTCTGTTGGATTTGATGCATTATGTCACAATATTGAAGCTTATACCTCTAAGATTTCACAACCATTTACAGATGCTTTAAGCCTTTATGCAATTTCACTTATTGCTGATAATCTAGTAGATGTTTATAATGGAAGTGAAGAAAAAGAAGCTTGGGAAAAGATAACACTTGCAAGTACTATTGGTGGTATGGTTATAAATACAGCAGGAGTTACACTAGCACATGGCATGGAGCATCCAGCAAGTGGATTGAAAAATATTGTTCATGGACAAGGCTTAGCAGCATTAACTCCAACAATTATTGAAGCTTCTTATAAAGGAAATAGAGATAAATTTGGAAAAATTGCGAGAATATTTGGAGGTCTTACAGCAGAAGATTGTTCAATGAAAATTCGTACATTACTTAAAAAACTTGACCTTGAATGTAAATTATCTGACCTTGGAATAACAGAAGAGGATATTCCATGGATGGCAGAAAATTGCATGAAAGTATCTGCAGCTAGCGTTAAAAATAACCCAATTGTATTTACCAAAGAAGAAATTGCAGAAATATATAAAAAAGCACTATAAACAATGTAAAAAAGGCAGGAACTTTTTGAGGTTTCTGTCTTTTTTTATTGGATAGGAAATTAATGTACAATTATTAATTTAATAATATTATCAGAAGATTAAAATTATTGATAAATTATAAACAGTTTGTTAAAATTAACAATAAGACATAATAAAAAAATTTTAAATATTAGTAATAGAATCTATTAAAAGTGTCAATGATATTAATAGTTAAGTTTATTAATATTTAGGAGGCCTTTATGTGTACAGGATTAAATTTAGTTACTAAAAATGGAAAGCATATATTTGGAAGAAGTTTAGATGTTACACATTTTTATGGTGAATCAGTTAATATAGTGCCAAGAAATTTTGAGTGGTTAAATGTAGTTGACAATAAAACTTATAAAACAAAATATGCTTGTATTGCTATGAGTATAGTGGTAGATAATCATCCATTTCTTTTTGATGGAGTAAACGAAAAAGGGTTAGCAGGTGGAGGATTAAACTTTTTATCCTTTGCCAAATTTAGTGATGAAGCTCTTGAAGGAAAAGAAAATATATCAGCTTCAGATTTTGTCTTATGGGCATTAAGCAATTTTTCTAATTTAGAAGAACTTAAAAATGCATTAAAAAATTTAGTCTTAGTAAATAAAAGCTTTAAAAAAGAGCTTCCAGTACAAGGCTTACATTGGATGTTTACTGATTTAAGTGGAAAAAGCATAGTTGTAGAAAATATGGAAGATGGAATGCATATATATAATAATCCTGTAGGAGTTCTTACTAATGACCCTACCTTTACTTGGCAAATAATGAATTTAAACCAATATGTAACATTGAAAGCAGAAGAACCATCTGGTAAGACAATAGTAAATTTAAATATATCTCCATATGGACATGGTTTAGGAATGTGTGGCATGCCAGGAGATTATTCCCCAGCATCTAGATTTGTAAGAACTGTATTCTTTAAAGATAATATAGTATATGCAGAAGATGAAAAAAGTGGAGTAACAGAATTTTTAAATATTTTATCTACAGTAAACATATGGTAATATAAATTATACTTCATATAAATCAGCTATGTGTCAAGAAAGTGGAACATATTATTATACAACTTATGATAATAGACGTATAAATGCAGTAAATTTATTTAAAGAAGATTTAGATTCAAAAGAGATTATTAATTTTAAATATAATAAACAAGAAGATATATTATTTCAAAATTAATTAACTTAATAAAAGATATACATAAAATGAATATTCTAGTAATCTTAAATTGTCTTTACTAGGATATTCATTTTTTTACAAAAAGTTATTTTGAATTCTTAAAATTAGAAAAAAATGAAAAAAACTATTGCAAGAAATAAAAAATATGCTATAATAAGGTTATGAATAACTTATATAAAAGTAAAAAATATATTGTATAAAAGTAAAAAATAACTTAGAAATAAAAAGGGGGGAATTAGCAAGAAAAGGTCTTGCTAAGTGTATTATGAAAGAAGCAAAAATTAAAGGAATTATTTTAGGAACAGTAATTGGTTTAGGAGTAATTATAACAGGATTATTTAGTTTTACAACAGTACCAGCAGGTAATACAGGTATAAAAGTAAGACTTGGAGCAGTTCAAGAATCTTCTTTAAAGGAAGGTCTTAATTTTAAAATTCCATTTGTGGAAAAAATAGTTTTAATGGATAATAGAACTCAAATAGTTACAGCAGAAGGTAATAGTGCAAGTAAAGATTTACAAACAGTTGAAAATACAATTGCAGTAAACTTTAGAGTAAATCCAGAAAAATCTGCATATCTTTATCAAAAGGTTGGAGTTGGGTATGTAGATACCATAATGTCTCCTGCTATACAAGAAGCTACTAAGAGTACAATTGCAAAATATACTGCTGAGGAGCTTATAACAAAAAGAGCAGAAGTAGGAGAAGGAATAAAAGAAGAACTTTCAAATAAAGTTTCTGATTATGGTATAGTAGTAGAAAATTTAAATATAGTTAATTTTAATTTCTCTGAAGAATTTAATGCAGCAATAGAAGCAAAACAAACAGCTACCCAACAAGCATTAAAGGCACAAGAGGATTTATCAAGAATAGAGATAGAAGCAAAGCAAAAAGTTGTAGAAGCACAAGGTGAAGCTGAAGCTAACAGAATACTTTCAGAAAGTATTAGTGACCAATTATTACAAAGAGAATTTATTAATAAATGGGATGGAAAGTTACCTACTGTAATGGGCTCAGAAGGAAATATCATGGATATAACTTCATTAATGGAAAATAGTGGACAATAAATTTTAAAAATTGGAAAATGGAATAACAAGAGAAAAAGAGAATATTGTTTATAACAATAAAGTTTATAAATGATTTTTAGGAGTTTATATGAATGATATAATAGAAATTAAGAATAAAAAAGGAAGTAAAATTAAAGTAGTATTAAAAAAGTTAGATTTATCTTATATGGATAAGATAATGAAATTACAACAAGAAGTAGTAGAAGGACTTGAAAATAAAGAGATTTATTATTCATCTACAAGAAAAGAATTTGAAAAAATAATTAAAGAACTTGGAGAAATAATAGGATATGTTACCTTAGAAGATGAGCTTATATCTCTTGGAGTGTATTGTAAGTTTGGCTTTGATAAAGAAAATTATGGTTATGATATAGGTTTAAAAGGTAATGAACTTTTAAAAGTTGGACATATTGAATCAACAATTATTAAGGAAGAATATAGAGGAAATAATCTTCAAAAAGCTATGTGCCTAAAGCTAGAAGAGATAGGAAAAAATAAAGGAAGCAAGATAATGATGGCAACAGCCTCTCCATATAATCCTTATAGTGTAAATACCTTTAAAAACCTTGGATACGAAATTGTAAAAGATAAAATAAAATATTCAGGATTAAGAAGATATATTTTCATGAAAAATATATAAATTTTAATCACTAGCCTTCTTATTTTAAATAGTATAAAATAAGGAGGTTTTTTTATGGACTTTATGAATTTTATTATGGAGAAATCCCTTATTCTAATTCCTGCATTATATATTGTTGGCTGTATATTAAAAAAAGCAAACTTTATAAAAGATAAATATATACCAATAATTTTACTACCACTAGGAATTTTAGGAGCAACAGCGATTAGTGGCATTTCTGTAGAATCAATAATACAAGGAATTCTAGTAACAGGTGCAACAGTCTATAGCAATCAAGTGTGCAAACAAATGAAAAAAAATGAAACAAAAGAAAACAACAACAGCCATAATTAGTATTATCTTTAAGCCTAATAAAATTAACTTTGCTTATTAAACTTTGGAGTTCTTATTTTATGAGGTAGTGACTTGGAGCCTACAGGGCGGAACAACCGAATAACATAAGAACTCCAAAGTTTTTTAATCAAGCAAAGTTAATTCTATTTTCTCTTAGTAGCTATTTCTATATTTATCTTTCTTTTGCCTATTTTTTGTCCAATACATTTAGTCATTACTTTATCTAAGATATCATTATCTACAGTAACAAAAGAAAATTTATCAAGTATATCAACTTTGTTTATCTTCTTTCCAGATACATTAGCTTTTTCGATTATAAATTTAACTAATGTTTTAGGAGTTAAGCCATCTTTTTTCCCTATTGAGAAGAATAGTCTTACATCATCACCCTTAGGTGCTTCAAGCTTATCTTTTTCATAATCAAAGCTCATTTCTTTATCAAATTGCATTTTAAGTAATGCAGATATTACATCTAGAGGATTGTTTTCTTCACAAAGCTTTGAGGCGATAGAAGAGTAATTTTCAAAATTTCCTTCAGAGATTACTTTATTTACTTCTTCTAACTTAATATTAAATTTAGAATTTAATATTTGTTTTACTGATGGAACAGCCATTTTTGTCATTGTTCCTTTAGTGACATTTTTTATTTGTCTAAGCATTGAGTTTTCTCTTGGAGTTATAAAAGAGTAGGCAGTTCCTTCTTTATTTGCTCTTCCACATCTTCCTATTCTATGAACATAGCTTTCTACATCTTGAGTTAAGTCATAGTTTATTACATGAGTAATTCCATCAACATCAATTCCTCTTGCTGCAACATCAGTAGCAACTAAATAGCTTAAAGAACCTTCTTTAAATCTTTTTAAAGTTCTCATTCTATGAAGTTGAGACATATCTCCATGCATACCTTCAACTACATAATTTCTAGCTTGAAGTCCTTCAACAAGTTCATCAACACCTTTTTTTGTTTTACAGAATATTATAGCTGCATTAGGAGTATCAAAGTCTAAAACTCTACAAAGAGCTTCAAATTTGTTTTTATTGTTTACTTCAAAATAAATTTGCTTTATTTTTGAAACAGTCATAGAAACTTTTTTTATGTTTACTATTTTTGAATCTTTTTTCATATAATTTTTTGCAAGCTTTCTTATTGGGTCTGGCATAGTAGCAGAAAATAAAAGAGTCTGTCTTTCTTCTGGCAGTTCTTTTATTACTGTTTCTATATCTTCAATAAATCCCATATTAAGCATTTCATCAGCTTCATCAAGAACTAAAGATTGCACATTTGAAAGCTTAAGTGCATTTCTTCTTATAAGGTCTAAAACTCTTCCAGGAGTTCCTACAACAATATCTATACCTTTATTTAATTCACGAATTTGCTTTTGTATAGAGTCTCCTCCATATATAGGCAATATAGAGATTTTTTCATATTTTGAAAGCTTAGTTAATTCTTCATATATTTGAATAGCAAGCTCTCTTGTAGGTGTTAATATAATAGAGCTTATCTTTGAACTTTTCTTCATATTATTTAATATTGAACATCCAAAGGCAGCGGTTTTACCAGTACCAGTTTGTGCTTGCCCTATAAGGTCATATCCTTCTATAGCAAGAGGAATTGCTTCTGCTTGAATTTGAGATGGATGTTCATAGCCTAAATCCTTAATTGCCTTAAGTATAGAACTTTTTAAATTTAAATCTTCAAATGTTATATTTTCCATTTAATGTTCCCTTCATCATATATTTTTTTGTATTTTCTTAAGAGTGTCACACAAAAAATTATAACAATATATGGTATACTATCATTTTGATAAAATACTATATATTTTATTAACTTTTTTTAATGCAATAATCCTATTTTAACCATAGGAAATTATATCTATTGATAAATTATGAATAATTTACTAGATTTAAAAATTCCCTTTAGTTAATAAGTGTAAATTATTACTTTAATTTAGAATTAAGTATTATAAAGTAATAATCTAACACTTTTATATGTTAACTAACTGTATAAGTATAAACTAATAATAAAAATAATGCAAAGATTATTTAAGAAAAAACATTATTAAAATTTAAATTTAATTGTTTTGCCATGGAGCAGCATCAGATGGCATTCTCCAGTCTCCTCTAGGAGATAGAGAAATACTTCCAACCTTAGGACCATCAGGAAGAGCACTTCTTTTAAATTGTTGAGTAAAGAATCTCCACATAAATTTATCAAGCCATTTTTTTATTTCCTCTTCACTATAATCATCTTTAAAAGCTTGCTTTGCAAGGAAGAAAATTCTTTCCTTAGAAGAACCATGTTTTATAAAATGATATAAGAAGAAATCATGAAGCTCATAAGGTCCTACAATATCTTCTGTTTTTTGAGCTATATTACCTTTAGCATCTTTTGGAAGAAGCTCAGGGCTTACAGGAGTATCTAAAATATCTAATAATGTTTTTGAAGCAATAGGAGTAGATTCATTTTCTGCTACATATTTTACCAAATATCTTACTAAGGTTTTAGGAATAGATGGATTTACAGAGTACATTGACATATGGTCTCCGTTATATGTGCACCATCCTAAAGCAAGCTCGGATAAATCACCTGTACCTATTAAAAGTCCACCTTCTTTATTAGCTATGTCCATAAGTATTTGAGTTCTTTCTCTTGCTTGAACATTTTCATAAGTAACATCATGGATTTTAGCATCATGACCTATGTCTTCAAAGTGCTGAAGGGCAGCTTTTACTATATTTATTTCTCTAAAATCACAACCAAGTTCTTTACATAAAGTTACTGCGTTATTGTATGTTCTATCAGTAGTTCCAAAGCCTGGCATTGTTATAGTTACTATGTTTTTCATAGGAAAATTTAATAATTTAAATGTTTTTACTATAACAAGTAGAGCTAAGGTTGAATCAAGACCTCCTGAAATTCCTACAACAGCTTTTTGTGATTTTGTATGTTCAAATCTTTTTGCAAGTGCTGAAGATTGTATGTTAAATATCTCTTTGCAACGTTCATTTCTTAAGGCTTCATTTGAAGGTACAAAAGGATGTTTATCAATATAGCGGTCAAAATTTAATATTTCAGTATTATCATATGAAAAATTAATTATTTGAGGCTCTGTATAAAGTATTTTTGAAGAATCTCTAAAGCTTAAGTTTTTTAATCTTTCTGCTTTTAGTTTAAATAAATCTATAATGGAGTAGATTATTTCACTTTCTCTTTGGAATCTCTCATTTTCACAAAGAGTAGTTCCATTTTCAGTTATAAGAAGATGCCCACTAAATAAAAGGTCAGTAGAGGATTCATGAACTCCTGAAGAAGAGTATATGTATCCACACATGGAACGAGCACTTTGATTTTGAACTAAAGCTCTTCTGTAGTCTGCTTTGCTTACAAGTTCATTTGAAGCAGAAAGATTTCCTATTATATTGGCTCCCATTAAAGTTAAGTAAGAACTAGGTGGGATTGTTACCCAAAGGTCTTCACATATTTCAACTCCAAAGGTAAAATCATCACATGAAAATAGAAGATTAGTTCCAAAAGGTACATTTTTTTGAAAAGAAAAATCTACAGTTTTGCTTGTAATGTTTAATCCTTCAGTAAACCAACGTTTTTCATAGAATTCGCTGTAGTTTGGAATATAGCTTTTAGGAACTATTCCTAAAATTTTTCCTTTGTATAGTATGTAGCCACAGTTATATAGAGCATTATGATATAAAAGAGGAGCACCTACTGCTATGAGCATATCAATATTTTTAGTTTCATTTAGTATATATTCAATTGCATTAATTGAGTTTGTAAGTAGGGTGTTATGTAAAAATAAATCACCACATGTATATGAAGAAATAGAAAGTTCAGGGAATACCATAACTTTAGTATTAACCATATTTGCTTCTTTTATACATGATAAAATTTCTTTTTTATTAAAATCAGTATCTCCAACTTTTGTCACAGGACAAGCAGCTGCTACTTTTATAAAATTCATATAGTATCATCTCCTAATATTTCATTATCTGACCTTTATATTTTACTTTTAAAAAGTTAGAAAATCAATGAAAAGAAGCAAATAGAAGAGGAAACACTATTAAAAGATAAAAAATACTATATTTAAAGTAAAAAATAAACTTGAAATAAGATTTATAACAATGTATTATAAAGACATGGAAAAAATATATTAATTTTTTTGTTATAATAAAAAGTAAGTTAAATAAGTTATAAATAGAAAAAATAATGTATAATTTTTCTAATATGTGGTATAATAAAGAAAATTCAAAAAAATGCCACAATATATAAACAAAGGGGGAAGCGTTATGGGAACAATTATATTTTGGCTAGTGGTAGCAATAATACTTGTTGCAGTTGATGTTTTAACTAGTGCATTTATTTTTTGTTGGTTTTCAATTGGAGCAATAGCTGCCTTGATATTAAAGTTAATGAACTTTGGTTTTATAGGACAGTTCTTGGGCTTCACAATAGTAAGTTTAATAGCAATAGCTATTGGATATCCTTTAACAAAAAATGCAGTGAAAAAATCAGTTAAACATACTCCACTTATGGAGGAAACCTATATTGGAAAGGTTTTTACAGCAGAAGATGATATTGAAGAAACAGGAAGAGTAAAAGTAGGTGGCAATTACTGGACCACTGAAAATGTAGGTAAAAAAATATTAAAGGGCCAAAAGTTTCAGGTGACTGGAATTGAAGGAAATAAATTAACAATAAAATCAGTAATGGAGGATTAAAAAATGACAGGATTAATTATTTTAGGGGTAATACTATTTATAATACTTGTAGTTGTTCTATCATCAATTAAGATAGTAAACACAGGATATTTATATGTAGTAGAAAGATTTGGACAATTTTATAAGGTATTAGAACCAGGATGGCATATTATAATTCCTTTTGTAGATTATGTAAGAAAAAAGGTATCTACAAAGCAACAAATTTTAGATGTACCACCACAATCAGTTATTACTAAGGATAATGTTAAGATTTCTGTTGATAATGTTATATTCTATAAGCTTTTAAATGCAAGAGATGCTGTATATAACATTGAAGATTTTAGATCAGGTATTGTATATTCATCTACAACAAATATGAGAAATATAATAGGTAACATGACATTAGATGAAGTATTATCAGGAAGAGATAAAATAAACCAAGACCTTTTAAGCATTATTGATGAAGTTACAGATGCATATGGTATAAAAATATTGTCAGTAGAAATTAAAAATATAGTTCCACCAGCTGAAATTCAACAAGCAATGGAAAAACAAATGAAGGCAGAAAGAGATAAGAGAGCTATGATTCTTACAGCTGAAGGTCAAAGACAATCACAAGTTGAAAAGGCTGAAGGTGAAAAGCAAGCTAAAATCTTAGAGGCTGAAGCTCAAAAAGAAGCTCAAATAAGAAGAGCAGAAGGTTTAAGAGAATCTCAATTACTTGAAGCAGAAGGTAAAGCTAAAGCTATAGAAGCGATTGCACAAGCAGAAGCAGAAGCTATTATGAAGGTTAACCAAGCGATTATAGAATCTGGAACAGATGAAAGAGTTATCGCATTAAAACAAGTTGAAGCTCTTAAAGAAATGGCTAATAACCCAGCTAATAAGCTTATACTTCCAAATGAAACATTATCATCTCTTGGAAGCATAGCAGCTATTGCAGATGTTTTAAAAGATTCAAAAAAGGTTTCACTAGAAAAAGAGAATAAATAATAAAAAGGTTGTCCAATAAATAAAGATTAATTAAAAAATCTTTATTTTAATAGGACAACCTTTTTTAAAATTTTAATTAAGCTTCTTCATCATATAATGCACCTAATATTTCTTGTGCATCTTCTTTAGAAACAGTAGTAAGTAAAGAATCATTGCAATCAATAACTTTTTCTAGAAGGTCAATAGCTTTTTCTCTTTCCCCTCTTTCTTTTGCTAGAAGTCCAGTATAGTAATAAGGTTCAGCAAATTTTACTTTCTTATCTATTAATGGTTTAAATAATTCTTCTGATTTTTGATAATTTCCTAATTTATAATATACTTCAGCTTCATTTGAAAGAAGAACATTACTATCTTTATTATATTCAAGTCCTTTTTTAATATATTCTAAGGCTTCATTATAGTTTTTGTTCATAATTAATAAGGTTGTTAATGTTTCATAAGCATAAGTGTTTTTAGAATCTTTAAGTAGGTCTTTAAGTAAATTTAGGCTATCAAGTGCCATACCTTCTTTCCAAAGAGCTATAGCTTTTGATACAGACATACTATATTTTGTAGCTTCATCTAACTTTTTATTATTCATATTCTTATTTATATAATCTAAAGCTAGACTAGATTCTCCATACTTTATTTCTACAATAAGATAGCTTGTTACAATAGCCCCATTACATCCAGAAACTTGAACACTTTTTCTATACCTTTGAAGAGCATAATCAAAATTTTTCATGCCATATGCTTTACTTCCTTGAAATGCATAAACAATATATCTCCTAGTGTATAGAAAATATATTAATATTAAAGGAAGTATGTATATTACATATTGAGGTATAAACATAATTGTTAGTGATAAAACTATAATTAGTATAAGTGGTGTTAAAAGCTTTGAAATGTCAAATTTTTTCTTCATGTTTTTTCTCCTTAAATTTTAGCTTTTTTGTATAGTATTATAACATATTTTTAGTTTAAGGCAAAAATTTAAGAAGATATTTCATTATTTTTTCCTCATTGAATTTAATAATTTAATTTATTATAATTATAACAAGACAAAAATAAAACCAACTTAATAACAAATAAAAATTAAAGTATATATAAGTATGAAAATTCAAAAAAAGGAAGGAGGTACTGCTACTAAATCTAGTATAAATATTTATATTTAAGAATATTTTAAGTGGCAGAAAAGGTTTATGACAACAGAAAAATATAATTCATTTTCTAAATTAAACTGTACAATACTTACTGGAGAAAACTTAAAAGCAGAATGTGAATCATTAGATAAATTTAATGAAAGATTTTATGTTAAAGATTTAGTAGATTACCTAAAAAGTCCTAATGATAGAATGGGTATGCTTTTGTTTGGAGCTAGAAGAACTGGTAAGTCTGTTTCAATATTTCAAGCAATAAAAGAACTAAATGTAGATTATGATAAAGTGATGTACCTAGAATGCAATAGTACATTAAAAACTTTTGAGGTAATAGATTATTTAATTCCTTTATATGAAAGTGGAAAAATAAAATATTTATTTATAGATGAAGCAACTTTAATAAGTGATGTAATAGAGTATTCTAATTATCTAATAGACAGATTTAATAGAATTAAAGTTGTATTAAGTGGTTCTAGTTCGTTTGTTTTTATGTTTGGTAAAACAAAACTTTTAGGAAGATGCCATAAAATTTATCCTACGTATATAAGTTTTAAAGAATGGAAATACTTAGGTATGGGAGGCATTTGGGATTATGTACAAAATGGTGGAGTGTTATTAAAACCAGTTGATAGAGTAGAATATTTAAATGACTTTGTAAATAACAATATACAATATAGTTTAAAGAAATATTTAGATTGTTCTTTTGCTAGTCTAGATTTTTATGATAGACTAGAGAATTTAATTGAATTATATCCTAGGTTTGTAATAAAAGTAACTGAGCTTTTTACTAATGAATTTACTCTAGAAAAATTAAAAATTAAATTTAAATCTAAGATTTCTGGAAACAGAGATTTAAATAATTATTTAATAGAAGAACTAAATCTAGATTATTCAGTAGATTCAATTACAGCAACAGATATAGAATTCTTAGCAGATTTACTAGTAGAAGGAGACTTCTATATAAGAACACAATCCATCACTAAAAGATTAAATAAAACTTTTACAAGAGATAGATATTGTCAAGTTCAACCTTGTTTGAGATATGAGCAATTTAGAAAGTCTGTAGATTTGATTAAAGATAAATTTCCAGAAATGTCTGTTGAAGAGGTAAGAAGAAATTTAGAAGGATTTATTTTAGAGGATATAATTAGGTTGAATATTTATAAATTCATGAAAACAGAAGAATATTCTATATACTCTTTAAGAATAGATGATGAAAAAGAAGTAGATGTAGTAGTAGAGGGAATTAATAAAGTTTTCCTAATAGAGGTAAAAAGACATAATAAATATAAGAGTTCTCATTGCAAATGGCTAGTAGATAATGAAGTAGAAAACAGATTTATAGGTAAGAATATAAAAAGATTTGTAGTAAATTTAGGAGAAACAAAGCTTAGTAAAGAAAATGGAAGAGAAGTTAATTATGTTAATATAGAAGATTTCTTAGAGAATCTAGAGAATTACTTAAAATAGAAGGAGTTGTCGCATTAAGAAATATTGCTACAATATATAGCACTTTATTAAGGTGTATATTGTTGTGAAATTTTTTATGCGACAGTTCCTTATTTAAAATCATATAAATTATTCTAATATGCGACTTTCTTTAATTCTATTAACTGCTTCATTTATTTCTTCAACTGGTAAGACTAAAGCAAATCTTACATATCCTTCTCCTAAAGAGCCAAAGGCACTTCCTGGGGTGCAAATAACACCAGTTTTCTCCATAAGTTCCATGCAAAAATCATTGGAGTTTGTAAATCTTTCTGGAATAGGAGCCCAAGCAAACATTGTTCCTTTACTATCTGGAACTTTCCAGCCTATTTTTGTAAGCCCTCTACATAGTGCATTTCTTCTTTTTTCATATTCTTTACATTGTTTTTTTACACTATCTTGTGGTCCTGTAAGTGCAGCTATTGCAGCCATTTGTATTGGAGTAAATATGCCATAGTCAATTTGGGAACGAAGCATTTTAAAATGGCTTATTATCTCTTTATTTCCTAAAACAAATGATATTCTTGAGCCTGTTATATTATAGTCCCTCATGGCTTAAGAAAGAGCCTCCAATATTTCCATCATATATAATGTCAGAATATGCATTATCATGAATTATTATTATATTATTTTTCTTTGCAAAAGAAATAAGTTCATCATAAAATTCAGAAGGTGCAATGGCACATACAGGGTTTAATGGGTAAGAAACTACCATAAATTTTGTACGTTTTAAGATATCTTCTGGAATTTTATCTAATTTAGGAAGATAATTATTTTCTTCTAAAAGTTCATAGTGATAAATTTCTGCTCCAGCAAGAAAAGGTCCAATTTCAAATATAGGATAGCCAGGATTAGGGACTAAAACCACATCACCCTTATTAATTAAGGAAAATCCTATATGTGTTAATCCTTCTTGAGAGCCATATACAGACATTATTTCATCTTCATTTAAGTTTACATTAAATCTTTTTTTATAGAAATTTTGCATAGCTTCAATAAGCTTAGGGTTGTCTCCTAAAGAATATTTCCAATTCTCAGGATTTAAAGACGCTTCAGCTAAGGCCTTCATAACATGTTCATCAGGCTTAAAATCTGGAGTCCCTACAGAAAGATTATAAACTTTTTTACCTTGAGATATAAGTTCATTTT
Organism: uncultured Clostridium sp.; assembly: GCA_902785295.1. Classification (GTDB taxonomy): domain Bacteria; phylum Bacillota; class Clostridia; order Clostridiales; family Clostridiaceae; genus Clostridium. Next base: position 69,974 of record CACZYK010000001.1, on the reverse strand, counting down.
TCTTATCATTTAGTATATTAAATATTCCTGTTTCAAAATAATTTAGTTTATTAGAAAATTCAAATTCCAATTTAAAATTCCTCCTTGGTATGACTTTTATTTTTTAGAAAAATATAGGTATTTCATGAAATATTATATCATGAAAAACAACAATTTTCATAATTCTATAGGAAATTATATTATCTATTATGTTGATTTGGAGATAACAAAAAAAGTGTTTTTTTTATATTACTTGATAAATGTATGGATAGATTTGAGGAAATGGAGCAAATTATAGAAAAGGAAGTTATATTATATTGTAAATTTTGAATATAAAGTTTAATAAAAGAAATAAGTTAAAAATAATAAAGATACTTGTAAAATGGTGGAAAATAAATTATTATTATGATAATAAAATTTATTGGGGGATAAGTAAACATGCTTGAAATAACAAACTTAACAAAGTCGTATAAGAAATTTGATGCAGTAAAAAATTTAAATTTATTTATAGGAGAGGGAGAAATAGGAGTTTTAGCAGGTCCTAATGGAGCAGGAAAATCCACAACAATTAAGTCTATAGCAGGACTTTTAAGATATAAAGGAGAGATAAAAATAGGAGGGTATTCTAATAAATCTGTAGAAGGAAAGAGATTATTTTCCTATGTTCCAGAGCTTCCAGGATTATTTCCATTATTAACAGTAAAAGAACATATGCACTTTATGGCAAGAGCTTATGGAATAAAGGATTATGAGGATTATGCAGAGGAGCTTTTTGAGATTTTTGATTTAAGTGATAAAACAGAAAAATTTGGCTCAGAGCTTTCTAAGGGAATGCAACAAAAATTAAGCATATGCTGTGCTTTAATTACAAGACCTAAGCTTATACTTTTTGATGAGCCTATGATAGGGCTTGACCCAAAGGCAATAAAAAAACTTAAAGACATTATGTTAGAGCTTAAGCTTCAGGGAGTTTCTATGATAGTAAGCACACATCTTTTAGATTCAGTTGAAGATTTATGGGACAGAATAGTAATTATGGATAAGGGAAATATAGTTCTCTCAAAAACAAGAAAGGAAATTGAAAATGAACTTAAAGATTCAGAAGAAAGTCTTGAGGATATTTTCTTTAAGGTTACAGAGGGGGCGGAAAAATAAATGAGACCCTTTATATATCTTGCAAGAAGAACCTTTATAAACTATATAAAAAGCTTTAAACATAAACCTTCTAAAGCTATCCCTTTAATATTTTATGGATTTATGATTTTTTGTATGTTTATAAACATTACAGCAGTTAAAAATATAAAGAGAGATAATGAGTATATAAATTCTAAGTATTTTATTTTTGGAGCAACAGTAATTTTTTTAATATTAATCCTTTATAATTTATATGGTGGAATAAGTAGAAAAAACTTTCGTTATACAATGAGTGATGTAAATATTATTTTTACAGCCCCAATAAAACCACAAAATGTACTATTATATGGATTTATACGTGAAATTTCTTTTATATTAGTGTTTTCTTTTGTATTTATATATCAAATACCTAATATGGCTATGAATTTCAATTTCCAAGAGTCAGGAATTACTTTCTTTTTAATAGGAGTTTTGTTATTTTTGATTACAATGAGCTTTATTTCTCTTCTTATGTATGGAATATTTTCTAAATTTTATATGTATAAAGAAAGAGCAAAAAAAATAGCAAAGATAGTAATATTATTGATAATAGTAGTATTAGCACTTAACATATATTTAAAAAGCAATGGAGAGTATTTTGATTATGCAGTAGAGCTTTTTAATAAGGACTTTTGGCGATATATTCCTATATTGGGATGGATGAGAGAAATAACAATACAAGCTTTAAATGGAATAAGTAAAAGTATATATTTATACATGTCACTTTTATTTGGAGCAACAATATTATGTGGAATAATTTTATATAATTTAAAGCTTGATTTTTATGAAGATGCTCTTCCATCAGCAGAACAAAATGAAGTAGCTCAAAGTTATAAAAATAGTGGATATGATAAAAAACAACTTAATAATATGCAAGTAAAAGCAAGAAAGCCTTTGTTTGCAAGAAAAACAAAAGAATTTAAATATTCTGCTACCTATGCAAAAGCAATATTTTTTAGACACTTATTAGAGTATAGAAAAACAGGTTTTTATTTTTTAAATATATTTTCTCTAGTATATCTTGGGGTAGCAATATTTGTAGGATACACAAAAATACCTATGTATGGACTATTCTTTTTTAGTATATACATGATGTTTTTAACAACCTATGCTGGAAAATGGGCTACGGATTTTAACAATCAAATTATATTTCTTATTCCAGCAAGAAGTGAGGAAAAGTTATTTTATTCAACATTAACCACTGTAATACAATATGCTGTAAATGGAGTTATACTTTTTCTTCCTTCAGGAATTATGAGTGGAACAAACATCATAGATATTATACTATTTATATTAGCTTATACATCATTTGGAGCAGTAGCAACTTATGGAGCAGTTTTAAATTACAAGCTTTTTGATAGAGTCTCAAATGAGATGCTTAAGGGAATATTTATGATGATAACATTATTTATATATATACTCCCTGGAATTATAATAGGAGTTATCATAAGCTTTGTGTTAAAAATTTTTGGCGATTATTCTCTTCAAGTGGCATTTATAATTTATAATACCTTTGCTTCCTTTGTAATAATTCAATTTGCAAAAGGAATATATGATAAAGTAGAAATTTAAAATTTAATAGAGTCTTAAAAAGGTTACTTTCTATAAGTTTTATAGATACAATATAAATTTTAAGTTATATGTTGTGTTTATACTTTATTTATGAAGTAGCCTTTTGTTTTTAAATTTTATCATCTGTGAAATTTTCTGTGTAATCAAATTCTTGCCATGCAATATTATTTACTGTAATATCATCAGTAGTTGGATTTGGAAGCTTTACCTTTTCACCTTTATTAAATTTATTTACATCTTCATTGGTAGGATGATACCAAGCTCTTTCTTTTGGAAGGTAGGTTTTTGATTTATCCATCATTAATATCAACTCCTTTAAATATAGTATGTAACAGAAAATAAAAAAATATTCATTTTCACATGTAAATATTTAAAAAATTAACTTATATAATAAAAAATCCCAAAAAAAGTGTACTATAGATGGAGTAAACTAAAAAATAAAAGGAAGTAAGTTGATTTTATTGACAAAAATAAGAAGAATTAGTAAACTTAACATAAAGTATTATAGTTCTGATATTCTTTTTGAAATAGCAAGGTCTTTTAAGATGCTTTTTATCAATGGGGATAAGAAGAGAGTTAAATACTAATTTAAAAAGATGAACTGTAATCATTTTAATAGCGGTAAGAATAAAGTGTGTTTAAGAAGGATTATTTTAAATGAAATTGGCATTTATTCAAACAAAAAGGCAATGGGGCCTATACTGCTGTTAAAAATGTTTATGAAATTTAATAGACTTATATAAAGCAGAGTGAATATATTGTTTTATCTTAACTTGAAGCTAGCAGGTGGGATAAAAAATAATATATTCATTCTGTCTTTTTTATTCTATCAGGAAATTATGGTATTTTCTAAACTGTGTATAACTTGTTATCTTAAATAATTTATACTTTTCTTTATTGAAATAATAGTATATTATAGATATATAAATCAAAATGATAGTATCTAAAGGATAGGAAAGAAAATGAATAATATTGAAGAAAAAGAATTTTTAAAAAACTATGATGCAAGTAAATTTGAAAGACCAAGTGTTACAAATGATGTACTTATTTTTACCACAGAGGATAAGAAAGAAGAAAATTCAAGAAAGGTTCCAAGAAAAGGGCTTCAAGTTCTTCTTATAAAAAGAGATGACTATCCTTATAAAGGTAAGTGGTCAGTTCCTGGTGGTTTTGTAAAAATGGATGAAAGCTTAGAAGAGGGGGCATTAAGAAAGCTTAAAGAAAAAACAGGGATTGAAAATGTGTATTTAGAACAGCTTTACACATTTGGAGAAATTAATAGAGACCCAAGAACAAGAATTATAAGTATAGGAAATTTAGCTCTTATATCAAAAGATTCAATAATCTACTCAGAAAATGCAGAAAATAAAGAAACTAAGTGGTTTTGGGCAGATAAAATCCTTAAAGAAAAAGAAGTTAGTGATAAATATATAACAAAAAGATATCTTTTAACATTAAAATGTGAGGATATAAAGATAAATTATGAGGTGGTTGAAAAAACAGAAAGAACATTAATAAGAAAAACAACAAAAAGTTATAGATTTTTAGAAGAGGAAAGCACAGAAGAGCTAGCATTTGACCACTATAAAATACTAGATTTAGGAATTGATAGATTAAGAAATAAGCTTGAATATACTCCAATTGTATTTAATCTTCTTCCAAAACTTTTTACAGTAAAGGAATTACAATTTGTGTATGAAGCAATTATGGGAAGAGAAATATTAAACTTTAGAAGAAAAATGGGTGATATGATAATAGAAACAGAAGAAAAAATAGAAGGAAAGCCCTTTAGACCAGCACAAGTTTTTAAATTTAATGAAAACTGGGAGCATGAATTCTAAAAATAATAAAGAGAAAAATAGTATACTTTTGAAAGTATAAAAAAAGCTAGTGATACTTATAGCTAAAATATAAATAAAATTGAAATTTAATATTAAAAAGAGACTTAAACTAAAAAAGCCTCTTTTTAATATTTATTTTCAATAAAGTATAAAGATAAAAATTTATTTTAAAGGAATAGAATTGGAGTAGTCAACCTTAAAAGGTTCATCTGCTTTATGGCTTACATGTCCTGAAGAATATCCTTCTCCATTAACAGTTATGCACACATTAGATACTCCAAAGTTGTAGCCTAAAGAATTTACTACAGATTGAAGCATTCCCATTTCAACTCCTCCTCCTAAATCCATGTTATTTAAAAATTTCTCACCAAAGTCAACAGTTAATAGGTCTTTATCCTTTTCAAGCTTTGCACTTTTTACTTGTATTTCAGGATTAAGTGCTGTAAAGTTGTTAGAAGAATCATCCTTTAATGCGTTTATTATAGAAGACACTAAAGCACCATCAACTATTGTAATATTTTTCATGGTATACATTGATTCACCTGAAATAGCATCATATACATACAAGCGTATTTCTTGGTCTACTTCTTTCTTAGAAGAACTACTACTCTCATTTTTTGATACATTAGAATTTATTGTTGGTGTAGTACTTTCAGATTTAGAAATAGTATTTGTATCACCTTCATTAGAAACAGTACTTGTATCCTTTTCAATTTTTGAAGTTGAAGTAGAAGTTGTATTTTTAATACTTGAGGTCGCAGTAGAAGTAGAGCTATTATCTTTTGGAGTAGATTCACCACAGCTAAAAAGAACTAGAGATAAAGAACAAAGTAATAAAGCACAAATAAATCTCTTTTTCATAAAAATCACTCCCTTTAGAATATTATAACAATTTTTGGTATAATAAAAAATAGAATTTTAAGAATTTTATAAAAAATATTATAGGTAAATTTTAAAAAGTAAATTATGAAAGAAGGAATAGTAAATGAAAGAAGAAAATGACATATCATTAGGAAGATTTATAAGTTTAATACTTCGCCATAAGCCAGAGACAATAGGAATTACAATAGAAAAGCAAGGGGCTTGGGCTAATGTTAATGAGCTTATAGAAGGAATGAATAAAGTAGGAAAAAAGATAGATATGAATACTTTAGAGAGAATAGTAAAAGAAAATAATAAACAAAGATATAGCTTTAATAAAGACCATACAAAAATAAGAGCTAATCAAGGACATTCAATTGAGGTTTATATAGATTTTGAAGAAAAAATTCCACCAAAGACTTTATATCATGGTACAGCAGGGAGATTTTTAGAAAGTATTAAAAAGACAGGAATAAATAAAATGAACAGACTCTATGTACATTTATCTAAAGATGAAGAAACTGCAATAATAGTTGGAAAAAGACATGGAAAGCCTATTGTATTAAAGATTGATACAGAAGAAATGCTTAAAGATGGCTATAAATTTTATCTATCAGAAAATAATGTATGGCTTTGTGAGGATATTCCTTGGAAGTATGTAAGGCTTTAAATAACTTAATTATATTGTTGAAAAAGTGTGAAAATTATAAAAATTCCATGGATTATAACTAAAATGCTTAATAAACTAAAGTCAGATTCACCAGAAAATAGCATGGAAAATTATAAATTTAGAATAGTAAGAGACACAAATAAATTAGTAGAAAAAATAAAGATTTTTGATGAAGGGCTAGATGATAGGAAAAAGGCTTTGCACTTATAGATGAAATTTGGGCATATAACAAGATTATGAATGAAAAAAAACATGCTTAATAAAAAAATCTAGAGGCTATATAATAATTTAGTGAATTTAGGAGTTATCATTAAAATATACATAAAAGTAAGGTTGAAATTATAATTCAATTTTTTCAACCTTACTTTAAACAAAATATTATTTATTCAGTTTACACCAAAATATTGACAGATTCAAAACATCTTTTGATTATTCCCAAGTAAAGTTTTTAATACCAGCACCAACTTCAAAATGATATTTTACAATGCCAAGATCAATTTTACTATAAAAACCTATACCAGCTTTAGCAGATACTTTATTCCCATTTAAAATGAATTTAAATTTTTGCTGATTAACAGCTGTAGGAGCAAGAAGTGCTGATTCTACTCCTTTTTTAAACCAATCGGGCATATTTCCATTTACTTTACTTACACTTTCAATTGATTTAGATTTATGAGAAACTCCTTGAGTTTTTCCATAACCAATAGCAATAACACAACAAAGTTTTTCTCCATCTTTAATTTCAAAGGCACTTTTTATTTTGCTATAAGTCATTGCTACCCAGCAGGTATTTAGTCCAAGACTTTGTGCTAAAATAACAAGTTTTTCTCCATAATAACCACAAGTTTCTTCTAAATCACTTGTCTTTTTCCCAATTAAGGTAATATAATTTTTAACTCCTAAAAATTTCCCATAGTGGGCCATAAAACCATCAAAAGCTTTAGGTTCATCAAGTACAAGCTGGATGTGAAGACCACTTTCTTTATTACATTTATCAATCATTTGTAAAAGTTTATCTTTTACCTCTCCCTCAATTTTTTTATCTTCAAAAGAACGAACAGAATGTCTTTTTTTTATTGCTTCTAAAGGTTTCATTTTTAATCACTCCAATCATTTAAACAATTAAACAAGTTTATTATAACATAAAAGTTTTTAAGTAATTCATTGGTAAAGAAAATCAAGATAGATATAAGAATGCTATAGAAAAGTTAGAGAATTAATTGAATTATTTTAATTAAAAGTGATAATAATTATAATTAATAATCTAAAATAGTTTTTAGAGGTGATAAAAATGAAGATGATAACTAAAGAATGGATTAGAGATTATGTTAAAGATAATTTTAAACATATAACAAGGGAGAATATTACTACTGTTTTAGAAAAACATAATATAAAAGTTAAAAAAACATTAAAAAAAGACGAGATGATAAAACTTCTTAATACTAATAAAATAGACCTTTTTGAATGTATTGATTTTTTAGGTTTTACAAGAAAGGATTTAAAAGATATATTTTTTGCAACAGATAAGATGATTAAAAAAATGCAGGACACAGAGTTTATTAAAATCAAGAAAACATTAAGAGTTGAGGTACCTTCAGCAATTGGAAAGGTAAATATGTACCTGTATGACATAGAAACAATATATAAAATAACAATGCAAAAATATGATAAGTGGCTTAAGGAAAATAATTATGTTTAAATTGTTTTTTTAAATTACAATATTTTATTGGAGAAGTTATGATTAAGTTAAAAATTCATCAAATAATTGACAAGGATTAATATTTATGTTATGGTAAGTTATGTATGAAATAATAATATAGTTTCATGCGAATATATGACCACTATTAATTTAGAAAAACTCAGACGGACAGAGGGGTCAGTTGCCGGCGTGAGAAATAGTAATTTCTCACATTATTGATTGAGCTTCTAGCTCAAATTTTATAAGTTGATTACTTTATAATCGTATTTTAATGCATATCATCTTGTGAAACATTCAATAAGAGTAGTAACAGTATATTTGCTATGAGACTCTAAGGGATATTATTCATACTTCAATTTTATTAGATTATTTTTATCTATGAATAAATTATGTTGTTTATTTACGCAGATGGTGTATATATCATCTGTTTTTTTATTATAAGGAAATTATGTTAGTTATTAAACTATAGATAACTTTTAAGCTTAAGTAAGAAAAAAGTTTAGAAATTTCCTTTTTGGTACACAAAGGAGTGAATTTATGGATAGAGAAAAGCAAAAATCAGCCCCAATTTATGAAGCATTACAAAAATTTAGGAAAAAGAGAGTGGTCCCATTTGATGTACCAGGTCACAAAAGAGGGCGAGGTAATCCAGAATTAGTTGAGTTACTTGGAGAAAAATGTGTTGGCTTAGATGTAAATTCTATGAAACCATTAGATAATTTGTGTCATCCTATATCTGTTATTCGTGAAGCAGAAAAGCTTACAGCAGATGCTTTTGGTGCTAAAAATGCGTTTCTTATGGTTGGAGGAACTACATCAGCAGTTCAAAATATGATTTTATCTGTGTGTAAAGCAGGAGATAAAATTATCTTGCCAAGAAATGTACATAAAAGTGTAATTAATGCAATGGTTCTTTGTGGTGCTATCCCAGTTTATGTAAATCCAAAGATAAATTCAGAATTAGGAATAGCATTAGGAATGGAATTTAGTTGTGTAGAAGAAGCAATAAAAAACAATACAGATGCTGTAGCAGTTTTTGTAAACAATCCAACATATTATGGTATATGTTCAGATATAAAATCAATAGTAAAGCTTGCTCATTCATATGGGATGAAGGTTTTAGCAGATGAGGCTCATGGAACACATTTTTATTTTAATAAAAATCTTCCTATATCAGCAATGGAAGCAGGGGCTGATATGGCAGCTATATCTATGCATAAATCAGGAGGAAGCCTTACTCAAAGTTCTATTTTGCTTACAAATACAAATGTAAATGCTGATTATGTAAGACAAATAATTAATTTAACACAGACTACAAGTGCTTCATATTTATTATTATCAAGCCTTGATATTTCAAGAAGAAATTTAGCACTTAGAGGGGAAGAATCCTTTGAAAAGGTTGCTAAAATGGCAGAATATGCTCGAAATGAAATCAATCAAATAGGTGGATATTATGCATATGGAAAAGAATTAATTAATGGTACTAGTGTTTTTGATTTTGATATTACTAAATTATCAATTTATACATTAGGAAATGGTCTTGCAGGAATAGAAGTTTATGACCTTTTAAGAGATGAATACGATATTCAAATTGAATTTGGAGATTTTGGTAATATATTAGCATACATATCTATAGGAGATAGAATTCAAGACATAGAAAGACTAGTTGGTGCACTTGCTGATATTGAAAGATTATATAAAAAAGATAAAGCAGGAATGCTTTCAGGAGAATATATACAGCCAGAAGTTGTAGTAACACCACAAAAAGCTTTTTATTCTGAAAAGGTATCCCTACCTATAAAAGAGGCAGCAGGAAAGATTTGTGGGGAATTTGTTATGTGCTATCCACCAGGAATTCCAATACTAGCCCCTGGAGAGATGATAACTCAAGAAATAGCAGAATATATTATGTATGCTAAAGAAAAGGGCTGTTCAATGCAAGGAACAGAAGACCCAAAGGTAAATAATATTAATGTTTTAAAGGAGTAACAAGTAATGGAAATGTGGTTTTCAGAGCTTCATACTGATAATGCAAAGATATCAATAAGGGTAGAAAAACAATTATTTAGTGGCAGAAGCGAATATCAAAGAATAGATGTTTTTGATTCTATAGAATTTGGTAAATTTGTAACATTAGATGGAGAAATTGTATTTTCAGAAAAGGATGAATTTATTTATGATGAAATGGTGACCCATGTACCTATGGCAGTTCATCCTAATGTAAAAAAGGTATTAATAATTGGTGGGGGAGATGGAGGAGTAGCTAAAGAGCTTACTTACTATGATAATATTGAGCAGATTGATGTGGTTGAAACTGATAAGATGTTTGTAGATGTTTGTCAAAAAATATTTCCTGAAATAGCAATAGGGCTTCAAGACCCTCGTGTTAATGTTTATTATGAAGATGGGTTAAGGTTTTTACGTAATAAGAAAAATGAATATGATTTAATAATAAATGATAGCACAGACCCATTTGGACATACAGAAGGGTTATTTACAAAAGAATTTTATGGAAGTTGTTATAAAGCACTTAAAGATGATGGAATCATGGTATATCAACATGGAAGTCCTTTTTATGATGAGGATGAAGAAGCTTGTAGGCAAATGCATAGAAAGGCATATCGTTCTTTCCCAATAAGCAGAGTTTATCAAGCACATATTCCTACATGTCCATCAGGTTATTGGCTATTTGGCTTTGCTTCTAAAAAATATCATCCACTTAATGATTTAGATGAAAAGAGATGGAAAGAAAGAGGAATAAAAACCTGGTATTATACAACTAATTTACATAGAGGAGCATTTATGCTTCCAAAATACGTAGAAGATTTATTAGAAGAAGAGGAGGAAAAGAGAAATGAGTAAATTAATGATTATAGGTTGTGGTGGAGTTGCTTCAGTGGCAATCAATAAGTGTTGTCAAAATAGTGAGGTATTTACAGATATTATGATAGCTAGTCGTACTAAATCTAAATGTGATGCCCTTAAAGAAAAGCTTCAAGGTAGTACAAAGACAAACATTACAACAGCTAAAGTTGATGCAGATAATGTAGAGGAATTAGTAGCACTTATTAATTCATATAAGCCAGATGCTGTTTTAAATGTAGCGCTTCCTTATCAAGATTTAACAATTATGGACGCTTGTCTTGAAGCTGGAGTTAACTATATTGATACTGCAAATTATGAAGCAGAAGACACTGATGACCCTGAGTGGAGAGAAGTATATGAAAAAAGATGTAAAGAAAAAGGATTTACAGCTTATTTTGATTATTCATGGCAATGGGCATACCAAGAAAAATTTAAAAATAAAAACCTTACAGCATTACTTGGAAGTGGATTTGACCCAGGAGTAACAAGTGTTTTTTCAGCTTATGCCCTAAAGCATTATTTTGATGAAATACATTACATAGATATTTTAGACTGTAATGGTGGAGACCATGGTTATCCATTTGCTACAAACTTTAATCCTGAAATAAATCTTCGAGAAGTATCAGCAAACGGTTCATATTGGGAAGATGGTCATTGGGTTGAAACTAAACCAATGGAAGTAAAAAGAGAATATGACTTCCCAGAAGTAGGTAAAAAAGATATGTACCTTCTTCATCATGAGGAAATAGAATCTTTAGCTAAAAACATACCAGGAATAAAGAGAATAAGATTCTTTATGACATTTGGTCAAAGCTACTTAACACATATGAAGTGTTTAGAAAATGTAGGAATGTTATCTACATCACCAATTAACTTTGAAGGTAAAGAAATAGTACCAATTCAATTTTTAAAAGCATTATTACCAGACCCAGCATCACTAGGACCTAGAACAGTAGGTAAAACTAACATAGGTTGTATATTTAAAGGTATAAAGGATGGAAAAGAAAAAACTATTTATATATACAATGTATGTGACCATCAAGAATGTTATAAAGAAGTTGGCTCACAGGCAATATCATACACTACAGGAGTACCAGCAATGATAGGCTCAATGCTAGTTGTTAATGGAGTATGGAATAAAAAAGGCGTATTTAATGTTGAAGAATTTGATCCAGACCCATTTATGGAAGCACTTAATAAGTGGGGACTTCCTTGGGTTGTATGTGAAAATCCAGTAGAGGTTGAATAGATGAAAATAAACGAATTAAAAACACCTTGTTATGTTATAGATGAGAGGAAATTAATTAAAAATCTTGAAATCCTACAAGATGTAGAAAAAGATACAAGTTGTAAAATATTATTAGCTCAAAAGGCATTTTCTTGTTATTATGAATATCCACTTATAAAAAAATATATTAGTGGAACAACTTCAAGTGGCTTGTATGAAGCTAGACTTGGAAAAGAAGAGATGAATAAAGAAAACCATGTATATGCACCAGCTTTTAAAGAAGAGGACATAAAAGAAATAGTAAAAATATGTGACCATATTAGCTTTAACTCTTTTAGTCAATATGAAAAATACAAAAGTATATGTTCTAAAATAAGTGTAGGAATAAGAATAAACCCAGAATGTTCAACACAAGAAGAGGGCCATGCAATATATGACCCTTGTGCTGAAGGTTCAAGACTTGGAGTTACATTAAGTAATTTTAGAGAAGATTTATTAGATGATATAGAAGGCTTACACTTTCATACACTATGTGAACAAAATTCAGATGATTTAGAAAAAACTTTAAAAGTAGTTGAAGAAAAGTTTGGGAAATATCTATACAAAATGAAATGGCTTAACATAGGTGGTGGACACCATATTACAAGAGAAGATTATGATGTAGATTTATTAAAAAAATTAATTAAAAATATACAAGAAAAATATGATTTGCAAGTTTATATTGAGCCAGGGGAAGCAATAGCTTTAAATGCTGGATATTTAGTAACAGAGGTTTTAGATATTGTTCATAATGGAATGGATATACTTATATTAGATGCCTCAGCTGCTTGCCATATGCCAGATGTACTAGAAATGCCATATAGACCACCTCTTAAAGATAGTGGAAAACCTAATGAAAAAAAATACACCTATCGTTTATCTTCATATACTTGTTTAGCAGGAGACATTATAGGAGATTATTCATTTGACAGAGAAATAAAGGTAGGAGATAAATTATATTTTGAGGATATGGCTATATATTCTATGGTTAAAAATAATACATTTAATGGAATCCCACTTCCATCCATTGCAGTAATGCATAGTAATAATCAATGTGAAGTAATTAAAAGTTTTGGATATAAAGATTTTAAAGGAAGATTATAATTATGAAAGAGTTAAAGACAATACCTAAAAGTGATGGATTTAGAATGCCAGGAGAATTTGAAAAGCATAAAGGCTGTATTATGATATGGCCTAAAAGACCAGGTTCATGGACATATGGTGCAAAAAAAGCAAGAGAAGCCTTTAAAAATGTTGCAGAAGCAATCTCAGAAAGCGAAGAGGTATATATGCTAGTAGAAAGTGATGTTAAAGAATCTGCTAAAAATATGCTATCTGATAAAATAAAAATAATAGAAACTGAATCAGATGATGCTTGGGCAAGAGACACTTGTCCAACCTTTGTTGTTAATGATAAGGGAGATGTAAGAGGAGTTTGCTGGAAGTTTAATGCATGGGGTGGAGAATTTGATGGTCTTTATAAAAACTGGGATAAAGATTCAAAGCTTGCCTCTTCTGTATGTGAAAAACTAGGATATGAAGCATATGATGCAAAACACTTTGTTCTTGAAGGTGGCTCAATACATAGTGATGGTGAAGGAACAGTAATAGTTACAGAGGCTTGTCTATTAAGTAAAGGACGCAATCCTAATTTAAGTAAACTTCAAATAGAAGATAATTTAAAAAAATACCTAGGTGCAGAAAAAATAATTTGGCTAAAACATGGCATATATAATGATGAAACCAATGAACATGTAGATAATGTATGTGCCTTTGTGGAACCAGCAAGCGTTGTGCTAGCTTGGACAGACGATAAAGAAGATGAGCAATATAAAATGTCAAAGGAATGTTATGATATATTATCTAGTGAAACTGATGCAAAAGGAAGAAAGTTTAAAATAACAAAATTACCTATCCCTAAAAAACATATATGCATCACAGAAGAAGAACTAGCTGGATTTGAATTTGAAGAAGGGGAGGACATGAGAGAAGTTAACGAAAGATTAGCAGCAAGCTATGTTAACTTTTATATATCAAATAACTCTATTATTGTCCCTCAATTTAATGATGAAAATGATAAACTAGCAGTAGAAATATTAAGTGATTTATTTAAAGATAGAAATATAGTTCCAATTTATGCAAGAGATATAATTGTTGGTGGGGGAAACATACATTGCATAACCCAGCAAATTCCAGAATAATTTAAAGGAAGGAAAAAAGATATTTAAATTTTGTTGAAAATAAATATTTATTAGTAAATTCCAAAATAATTTAAAGGAAGGTGGAAAACATATGAGAAATGTAGTTGTAGCAGCAGTTCAAATGAAATGCTCAAAAGTTGTAGAAGAAAATATAAATAAGGCAGAAGAACTTATAAGAAAAGCAGCAAAAAAAGGTGCAAATATTATATTATTGCCAGAATTATTTGAAAGACAATATTTCTGTCAAGAAAAAAGATATGATTATTATAACTTTGCAAGTACTCCTGAAGATAATAAAGCAATAAATCACTTTAAAAATATAGCAAAGGAGCTTAATGTGGTACTTCCAATAAGCTTTTATGAAAAAAGCGGAAACACCTTATTTAATAGCATTGCTGTTATTGATGCAGATGGCTCTATCTTAGGAATTTATAGAAAGACACATATCCCAGATGACCACTTTTATCAAGAAAAGTTTTACTTCACCCCAGGAGATACAGGATTTAAGGTATTTAAAACTAGATTTGCAAATATTGGTATAGGAATATGCTGGGACCAGTGGTTTCCAGAAACAGCAAGAGCCCTTACCTTAAATGGAGCAGAAATAATATTTTACCCAACAGCAATAGGAAGTGAGCCTATACTAGAAAGAGACAGCATGCCACATTGGAGAAGATGTATGCAAGGACACTCAGCTGCAAACTTAATTCCTGTTGTAGCTGCGAATAGAGTAGGACTAGAAAAAGTTACACCTTGCAAAGAAAATGACAACCAAGAATCACAACTATTATTTTATGGTTCCTCATTTATAACAGACGACACAGGAGAAATAGTTAAGGAGTTAGGAAGAGAAGAAGAAGATGTTATCTGTGCTTCAATTGACCTAGATTCAAATTATGAAGATAGACTAAGCTGGGGAATCTTTAGAGATAGAAGACCAGATAAATATATGGACATAACAAGTAAATAATAGTATGATGGCTTATGTGGAGAAGAAAGTATATGATAAAGCATAGCAAGTAAATTTACTTGCTATGTTATTTTTTTCAGAAAATTTAAATTAGTTCCTTTTACAGAAAGAAGATAATAATATATAATTATTATACCTAATAAAGAATTTGAGAAAGATTTATAAAAATTAGTTATTTAAAGAAGTAATGACCATAGTCAAAAATTAATTTTAGATATGAGATAGGAGATGATTTTATGGAATACATTAATAATAATTATTTTAAAATGGAGAGAATAGATGGTGTAACTTTAATGTCCCCAAGACCTAGTTTAAATCATATGAAGATAGAATTTTATTTGGCAAATAAGCTAGGTACTTATCTTAAAGATAGTGTATGTAATGTATTAAATGAAACATCCTTATATTTAACTAACAAAGTTATAGATACTAGAAATAATGATGAGTTATTAGATTTTTTAAGGAATACAGATAATGAAGTTGTACCAGATTTAATGGTATATTGCAGTAAATCTAATGAATGTCGTAGAGGTATTGTAGGAATTCCTAAATTAATTATAGAGATACTATCATCTAATAGAGATGATGACTTGATAACTAAATTTAAACTATATCAAAGATATGGTGTATCTGAATATTGGATAGTTGACCCTCTTAATAAAGTAACAAATGTATATAATATAGATATTTCTACTAAAAAATATGTTTTATCAGGAAAATATAACTTTTCTGACACTATAAAATCTGTAGTATTTTCAAATTTAGGTATATCATTAAAAGATTTAGATTTATTAGATTAAGGGCATAACTAGATATTTAATATAAAGTTAAATATTAATTTTAAACAATATGGGATTTTGATAAAAAGAGGTGGGATTTTTGAAGGAAATTTTAGTACAATGGAGCATATTAATCCTTCAAGTTGTAATAGTAGGTATTGCTTTAGGATATATAAAACAACTTTCTTGTACACTTTTAGCTAGAATTGGAAAGTATAAGGTTAATGGGATAAGCTCCTTTATAGGAACTCCAATACATGAATTTGGGCATTATATTATGGCAAAAATATTTGGTTTTAAAGTTTATAACACTAAGTTTTTCCCAACAAAAGTAAAAGAAAATGGAGATGGAACAGTAACATTAGGCTATGTTTCATGGGGAATTAAAAAAAGAAGAATAACAAACTCAATTGGAATGCTTTTAGTTGGTATAGGACCATTTATCTCAGGAACATTAGTCATAGTTTTATTAACATATTTATTAGAGCCAAATGTTATAACAATAGTAAAAGAAGGAGTAAAATCCATTTCAATGGATATAGGATTTTTTGAATATTTCTTTAGCATATCAAAATTACTAATAAAATCATTAATAAGTCAAGATATAATAAACATAAAATTTTTAATATACATTATACTAATATCAATGATAGCAGTTCATATGACACTATCTTTACCTGATATAAAAACATCAGGAATTGGACTTATTGAAGTAACAATAATAATTGCCTTAATATCTTTAGTAAAACCAGCAATAAAATACATTACATATGCTTTAGGAATAACAAGTTCAATAGTTTCAGGAATACTAGCAATATGTTTTATATGCCAAATAATATATTTTATTATTGCATTTATAAGATACAACTTAAAAATTTAAACAAATAATAAATTCAAATTTAAAAGTTTTTACTTAAATAATATAAAATTATAAAGAAAATATATACTTAAATTATTAATGAAAGCAGGTGAAAAGAAAATGTCTATTTATTTAAATACAAATACAGCACTTAAAAATTATAAAAAGTTAATAAAATCTAAGTATTTTGTTGATAAATCCTCAATAATAGATAAGTTTAATAATTTAATTGGCACATCAGCATGTTATGTTTGCATAACAAAACCAAGAAGATTTGGTAAGTCTTCAATAATAAATATGCTTGGAGCTTATTATACTAAAAACTATAATTCAAAAGATATTTTTGATAAATTTAATATAAGCAAAAGTAAATCTTATTTAGAAAACATAAATAAATATAATGTTATAAATATTTCATTTAGTGATATACCAAGTGATGGATTAGAATATAGTAATTATATTAATAATATAGAAACCCAAATAAAAAAGGATATATCAGAAATATTTAAAGATAAAAAAATTGAACAAAACCAAGCACTATACAAAATGTTTTTAGAAACTAAGGAAGAATTTATATTTATAATAGATGAATGGGATTATATATTTAGCCATGATTTATATAAGGAAAATCAAAAGGACTTTTTAGAATTTTTGAGAAACCTTTTAAAAGATAAACCATATGTTGCACTTTGTTATATGACAGGAGTTTTACCTATAAAGAAGTATTCTGAAGGTTCTGCTCTTAATATGTTTAAAGAATATACAATGCTAAATGATTATGTATATTCAGATTATTTTGGCTTTACAGAGAATGAAGTAAAAGATTTATGTAAAAAAAATAAACAAATGTCATTTAAAGAAATTACTGAATGGTATAATGGTTACCAAGATTGTTTTGGCAGAGCATTATATAATCCACGTTCAGTAGTATGTGCCCTAGAAGATAATTATTGCACAAGTTATTGGACTAATACTGGAAGGATGGATGAAGTATTATTTTATTTAAAATATAACATAGCAGAAGTACGTGACGATGTAATAGAGATGGTAGCTGGAAATACAATAGATATATTTATAAATGAAGAATTTAGAGCAGGACAAGATGCACCTGAAACAAAAGAAGAAATATATTCAGCTATGATAGTTTATGGCTTTTTATCTTATTATGACGGAACAATAAAAATACCAAATAAAGAACTTATGAAAGAATTTGAAAAAGCTCTAAAAGACAAATCTTTTGGAGAAGTTATGACAATAGTTAAAAATTCATCAAATATGCTAAAGGCAACACTTAATAAAGATACAAAAACAATGGAAAAAATAATTAATGATATTCATAATAGTGAAATACCAATCCTTCAATATAATGATGAAAATAGTCTATCTTGTGTAGTGACATTAGCATATCTTTCAGCAAGAAATGAATATAAAATTGAACGTGAAGAAAAGAGTGGAAAAGGCTATGCAGATTTTATGTTTCACCCAAAAAAGAAAAATGGTACTGCAATAATACTTGAATTAAAGAAAGATGATAAAGTAGAAAAAGCAATAAATCAAATAAAAGAAAAAGATTATTCCATGAAATTCATAAAAGAAAATGAAGGAAGAAAAATACTAGCAGTAGGAATTTGTTATAAGTCTAAAACAAAAGAGCATGAATGTAAAATTGAAGAACTAAATTAACATGTGATGAACTTAGTGAAGAAATTTATGATATTATGTATGAAATAAGAGATGAATAAAGTTTTAAAAAGTAGCAAGTGAATTTAAGATTACTTGCTACTTTTTTTATGTAATTCCACTTTGTGGAAGAGTTTCAAGACAAAGTTGATTGGAATGTGACAATCCCTTAAACAGGTCTAATGCAAT
Source organism: uncultured Clostridium sp. (assembly GCA_902785295.1). GTDB lineage: Bacteria > Bacillota > Clostridia > Clostridiales > Clostridiaceae > Clostridium. The sequence continues at coordinate 51,369 of CACZYK010000001.1, read as the reverse complement.
TTCCACGAAGAGAAGGCTTTGGAAATTGTTTATGATGTTAGTGACAATCCCTTAAACAGGTCTAATGCAATTTCCACGAGCAATATTAGAAGAAAGGCTGAACACATGACATGTGTGTGACAATCCCTTAAACAGGTCTAATGCAATTTCCACATAGAATTGCTGAGATAGAATTGCTGGACAATCCCTTAAACAGGTCTAATGCAATTTCCACTAAGCATAGCAGAAGGGGTAAATGCTAATACAGATTGTGATATGTGACAATCCCTTAAACAGGTCTAATGCAATTTCCACTTTCAAGATTACAGAGCGAACAAGTTGAGATTTTAAAGGTGACAATCCCTTAAACAGGTCTAATGCAATTTCCACGGGAAGTATTGAGTGATGGAAAGCCAACATACACTGGTGACAATCCCTTAAACAGGTCTAATGCAATTTCCACGCAATGATAGGCGATAACACTAAGTATGGTGAAATAGGTGACAATCCCTTAAACAGGTCTAATGCAATTTCCACAGCACCCCTTTGAAACCTAGTGTTCATGCGGTTTAATTTTGCCATTTTACGCAACCCCTTTTTGATTTTAAATTTTTCTTTAAATTTAGGGTGTATTTTTAGGTTACGCATTTTCTGAAAATCCTTTAAAAGCTAGTGTTCAAGCCATTTTCTCAAGTTTTTATTTTCTTGCGTAACCTACCCCTTTTTTTAGGGGCTTTTGGGGTTGCGTAAATTCGTTTTTCTTCACTCGATATTTATATTTTACCACATTTAGTTTATTTTATCACTATCTTTATTAAATTTAGCATATTTTTATTTAACAATAAGGTATTTATATTAAAAATATCAATGTAGTTCCTTTTACAGAAAGAAGATAATAATATATAATTATTATACCTAATAAAGAATTTGAGAAAGTTTTATTATTCAAAAATAAAAAATATCAATGTAAATTTTAAAAAGTAAAAATATCAATGTAAATTTTAAGAAATAATAAAAGAAAGGTGTGAAAGAATGAATAAGCCATTACCTATAGGAGTAGATAATTTTAAAAAGTTAATAGATAAAGGGTATTATTTTGTAGATAAGTCTCTATATATAAAAGAATTATTAGATATGCAAAGTGAAGTTACCTTAATAACAAGACCAAGACGCTTTGGCAAGACTTTAAATATGAGTATGTTAAAATACTTTTTTGAGAAAACTGAAGAAGACAATAATTATCTTTTTAAAGGTTTAAAAATAATGAATGAAAGTCAGAAATACTTAGATTGTATGGGTAAATATCCAGTAATAAGTTTAAGTTTAAAAGCAGCAAAGCAACCAACCTTTGGTATGGCATATGATAAAATAGTAGAAATTATATCTGAAGAGTTTAATAGCCATAAAGAAGTTTTAAGTGCTGATGATTTATTAGAATATGAAAAAGAGAAATTTAGAAATATAATGGAGGGTAAAGGTAGCATATCTGACTATAATACATCTTTAAAATTTTTAGCAAAAAGTTTAGAAAAATATTATAAAAAGAAAGTAATAATACTTATAGATGAATATGATGTACCACTTGAAAATGCTTTCTTTGAAGGTTTTTATAAAGAAATGGTTGATTTTATTCGTTCACTTTTTGAGTCTGCTTTAAAATCAAATGACTCTTTAGATTTTGCTGTAGTTACAGGTTGCTTAAGGATATCTAAAGAAAGCATATTTACAGGACTAAATAACTTAAATGTATGCTCTATATTAGATGCAAATTATAGAGAGTTTTTTGGCTTTACAGAAGATGATATTTTGAGTATATGTAAAGATTATAATATTACTGATAAATATGCAGATATAAAAAAATGGTATGATGGATACAATTTTAGTGGTATGGAAGTTTATAATCCTTGGAGTTTAATAAAGTATCTAAATGATTTAATGTTAGACAAAAATAAAGAACCACTATCTTATTGGGCAAACACAAGTTCGAACAGTATAGTAAGAACCTTAATAGAAAGAGCAGATAAAACAACTAAATCTGAAATAGAGAGTTTAATGAAAGGAGAATGTATAACTAAAGAGTTACATTTAGATGTAACCTATGATGATTTATATACCACAAGTGATAGCTTATGGAATATATTGCTTTTAACAGGATATCTAAAAGTAACTTCCTATAATAATGAAATAATGTGTTTAAAAATACCTAATAAAGAAGTAAAGTACATTTTTAAGAATAAAATTATGGGGTGGTTTAGGGAAAATATAGCTAAAAAAGATTTAACAAAATTCTTTAATAGTTTAATAAATGGTGATATAGAATCACTAGAAAAAGAGATAAGAAGTCTTTTAGTAAATACAATAAGCTTTCATGATTCCTATGAAAACTTTTATCATGGATTTATGGTAGGTATATTATTAAACATGAAAGATTATATAATAAAATCCAATAGAGAAAGTGGAGATGGAAGAGGGGATATATTTATAACAAACTCAGAAGAAGATACTGCTATAATAATAGAGCTTAAAGTGGCAGATAAACTAAAAGATTTAGATAATAAATGCAAGGAAGCCTTAAAACAAATAGACAACAGAAACTATGATACAGAATTAATAGAAGAAGGATATGAGAAAATAATTAAATATGGCATAAGTTTCTTTAAGAAAAAATGCAGAGTATTAAAAAAAGAATAAGGTATTTTATGCTTTAAAAATTGAAAATATAAAAAATATCAATGTAATTTATTTAAAACAATTAATTAATAAATAAATAGCTAGATTTTAAGAGTTTTTATTTAAATAAATAATATAAAATTATAAAGAAAAGATATACTTAATTTATTAATGAAAGCAGGTGAAAAGAATAATGTCTATTTATTTAAATACAGATACAGCATTAAGAAATTTTAATGAATTAGCAAGGTGAAAGTATTTTATTGATAAATCTAATATATTAGGGAAATTGAATACATTTATAAGTACACCTAGTAAATATATTTGTGTAACAAAACCAAGAAGATTTGGAAAGTCATCTATAATAAATATGTTAGGTGCATATTATACAAAAGGATATAATTCAAAGGATATTTTTGATAAGCTTAATATAAGTAAAGAAAAGTCTTATTTAGAAAATTTAAATAAATATAATGTTATAAATATTTCTTTAAGCAAAATTTCAGAGAAAGGAACTTCTTATAATGATTATATTAATATGATAAAAGTATCGATTATTAATGATATAAAAGAAAGTTATCCTCAGATAGATGTAGAAAAATATTTTTCAATAGGTGATATCTTATCTACAACTAGTGAACAATTTATATTTATAATAGATGAATGGGATTATATATTTAGTCATGATTTATTTAAAGAAAATCAACAAGATTTTTTAGAATTTTTAAGAAATCTTTTAAAAGACAAACCATATGTAGCACTTTGTTATATGACAGGAGTTCTTCCTATAAAGAAGTATTCAGAGGGTTCTGCTCTTAATATGTTTGATGAATATACAATGATTAATGATGGTGTTTATGATAATTATTTTGGGTTTACTGAAGATGAAGTAAAATATTTATGTGACAAACAAAATGTTCTTTCCTTTGATGAAATAAGTAAATGGTATAATGGATACTTAACTGAAGATGGTGAAAAGATTTATAATCCTAGATCAGTAGTTAAGGCACTTGAAAATGGTAAGTGCAGAAGTTATTGGACCAATACTGGAAGAATGGATGAGGTATTATTTTATTTAAAATATAATATAGCAGAAGTACGTGATGATGTTATAGAAATGGTAGCTGGAAATACAGTAGATATATTTATAGATGAGGAATTTAGAGCAGGACAAGAAGCACCAAAAACAAGAGAAGAAATATATTCAGCAATGATAGTTTATGGCTTTTTATCCTATTATGATGGAACAATAAGAATTCCAAATAAAGAACTTATGAAGGAATTTGAAAAAGCATTAAAAGATGAAGCTTTTGGAGAAGTTATGAGAATAGTTAAAAATTCATCAAATATGCTAAAAGCAACCCTTAATAAAGATACAAAGACAATGGAAAAGATAATTAATAATATTCATAATAGTGAGATACCAATACTTCAATATAATGATGAAAATAGTTTATCATGTGTAGTGACTTTAGCATATCTTTCAGCAAGAAATGAATATAAAATTGAACGTGAAGAAAAGAGTGGAAAAGGCTATGCAGATTTTATGTTTCACCCAAGAAAGAAAAATGGTACTGCAATAATACTTGAATTAAAGAAAGATGATACAGCAGAAAAAGCAATAAATCAAATAAAAGAAAAAGATTATTCCATGAAATTCATAAAAGAAAATGCAGAAAGAAAAATACTTGCAGTAGGAATTTGCTATAACTCAAAAACAAAAGAACATGAATGCAAAATTGAAGAATTGAATTAACTATATTTTTGTAAATGAGAATTACAGATACTATCTTAAACTATAGTAATATTTAATTAAAGAAAATATTATTAATTGGATGCAAGAAGAGGAAAATATTGACTAAGAATTATATGATATTAATTAGTAAAAAAATAAAAATTTTAAAAGATAGCAAGTAAACATAATTTCACTTTTACAGAAAGAAGAGAATAATATAAATAGTTATACAAATAAACAATATAAAATTATAAAGAAAAGATATACTTAAATTAGTAATGAAAGTAGGTAAAAAGGGAAAAGATGTTATATGTTAATTTAGGGTATGTGTATTCTGAATTTAATGGAAACTAAAAAAGATATATAATTAAAAGATTTTGATAATGATAAATAAATTTACTTTTTAATAATAAACACTATTAAAGATTATTGAATATTTGAAAAAAATTGTTATAATTATAATATAAATGCTTATAGAATTTTTTATTTTGTATAAGGAGGTATTTGAAATGGATATTGAAGAAGCAACATTAGAATGTGTTACTGTATCAGAAAATGTAAATTCATCATCTTGTCATACTGATTGTGGTCCATTTTGGGACGATGATGATAACTACTAGTTACAGCATGTAAAATATTTTTAAAGGGTGTTTCGGCATCCTTCCTTTTTTTGTGGAGGAGATATGTTTGTAAATATAAAAATAAAGTTGGCAGTAAGTTTAGAAAAAAAAGCAAATAAAATAAAAAGAAAAATTAGAAAAGAAGTTTTAAATAGTTTTTTGAATGAATATGGTCTTAAAGAGGGAACTCCAATTCCTAAAAAAGATATTAGATTTAATCCATACGAAGGAACTAATTTGCTTTTACTAGATAAATTAATAAATAGTGGGATGATTGACAAAGATGAAGTTATTTTAGATGTTGGAGCAGGAACAGGAATTTTATTGTTTTATATGGCAAAAAATGGATATAAAAATTTGTATGGAATTGAACATGAGGACTACTTGTATAATATATTTATAGAAAATTTAAAGAGTTTTAAGTCTAAATTTTCTGATAAAGAATACACTATAGAAATGTTTAAAGGCAATGCAATAGAAATGCCAATAAAAGATGATATTACATGTTTTTATTTATTTAATACATTTTATGACAAAGAAACATATATGAAGTGGATTAATAATGTTAAAAAAAGTTTAAAAAGAAAAAATCGTCATATAAAGATAATATTATTATATCCTACAGTAGCTTCTATGGGGGCAATGCGAGAATGTGAATGGCTATATGAAAAAGGAAGAATTGTTTGTGATGCTCAAATGTGTCACAAATGTGTTAATTATTTGATTTATGAAAATAAGGAATAGGCTATGAAGGTATTATTAATTTCAATTATTAATAGTTATAAATATGGAAATACTGGTGTGGATTATATTGCACAATATTTAAGAGATAAATGTTCAATACAGGTAGATACAAAATTTTATCATCATAGAGAAACATTAGAATTTATAAAAGAAGATTTATCAATGGAGTATGATTTTTACGGCTTTTCAGTATTTGAGACTAATTACTGTTTATTTATGGAAATTGCAAAATACATAAAAGATATGCAAAGAGATAGTATTGTCTTTATGGGTGGACAATTTATATCAATGAATTATAAATCAATCTTAGCAGATATGACAAATATTGATTACTTAATATTGGGTGATGGAGAGTCTCCAATAAAACGATTACTAGAACATTATATAGATTCGTCTGAATTACTTATAGGAGATAAAAATATAATTTCAAAAAACGATTTCTTAAATAAAGAAAAAAATATTGAAAATCAAGTATGCAGAGAACATGCATACGATTATTTTATTAATGATGAATATTCTAGAAATATTAAAAAGACACATTGTATGTTAACAAAAGCAAATATTTGTACTGGAGCATGTTCGTTTTGTTGTTCAAGAAAGGGAAGGGTAACATATAAAGAACCTGATGCAATAGTAAATGAAATTTATTATATGACAACAACATTTGGTGTCAGAAAGTATTTTTTTGTTGATGATGATTTGTTTGATGTTGATACAGATATAAATAGACAACGTTTGTGGTTATTGTTTAAAAAGATAGATAAGCTCAATTTAAATATTGTGTTTTCAGGATTTGCAAAATGTAAATCAATCTGTAATCCCAAGAATTATGAATTAATAAAACAAATGAATAAAATAGGATTTCATCACTTGTTTTTAGGGGTGGATGCTGGAAATGAAAAAGATAGATTGCTTTACAATAAAAGATCTACTTTGACAGAAGGAATTGAGGCTATTAAAATATTGAAAAATAATGGAATATCGCCTCGATATGGAATGATATTTATTAATCCTTACAGTACATTGGAAACTTTTAAAGAAAATTATAGGTATTTAGTAGAGTTAAAATCCTCCAATTACTATCATTATGGTGGATTGAAAGTTCAATTATTGGAAGGAACAAAATTACTTGAAAAAGTTAGAAATGATGGATTACTAAAAAAGGAATATTCATTTTTAAATACAAGTGCTTATGATTTTTATTATCCAGAAGTAAAAGAAGTTGTAAATTTTCTTACAAATGAATTGATTCCTCAATTAGAAGAAGTAAAAGGTCAATTTAATTCTTTGAAAAGAAAATATGAATTGGTGAGGCATGTTAATCCCTTAGCGGAAAAGTATCATTTATATGTTAAAGATGCTGAACAAAAAGAGTTTCAAATGTTAAAGGAGTATTTTTTTCATCTTTATGAGGAAAATGATATAAATTGGTGTAGAACAAATATACCAATTATAATAGAAAAAATGCAAAGCAATTCAAGTCAATTTAAATATACCATAAAAGAGTTAGAAAAATTATATAATGATACACCAATACAAAAGGATGGTAAAATATATGTTTGAAATAAATGAAGATGTTGTATTTGTAGAGGGAGCAAAAAATGGTGCAATCTATAATTTCTCTACACATAAGGTATACTCAATAAATAGAAAAGCATGTGATATTATTGGGCGTTATGTAAAATCAAAAACAATAAAAGAAGATGAAAAATATTTAGAAAAGTTGAAGATGAATAATCTAATATCATCGAATTTTTCTCCTAGAGTATATTCAGTTAATGTTTGTAAAAATGTTAGTTTAGAGATGGCATGGATTGAAATTACTCAGAAATGTAATTTAAAATGTTTACATTGCTATGAAGGTAATTCACATTTGGGATGTATGGATGTGTTATCTATAGAAGAGTGGAAAGACATAATTGATCAATTGGCAAGATTAAAAATTAAGAGATTGATAATAATTGGAGGAGAGCCAGGATGTTACATAAACTTAATTGAGCTTATAAATTATGTTTCTCAATATAATATTAATGTTACTTTATTTACTAATGCTACTTGTTTTACAGATAAATTACTAGAATGTGTTATAAAGAATAATATTAGAGTGAAAGTTTCAGTTTATGGACATAAGGAAGAAATTCATGATACTATTACAGGTGTGCAAGGAAGTTTTTTTAAGATGACTAAGGCAGTTAAATATTTAGTAGATAATGGAATTAAGGTGTACTCAGCAGTTATTATTATGAAAGAAAATGAAGATTATGTAGATGATATTATTTCATTTGTTAAAAGTATAGGAATGCAATATTCAAGGTATGATGTTATTAGAAAAGTATTTGGTGGAACACAAAATTCACATATCCCAACAAAGAAAAAAGTGTTAGAACCAGTATATTTAAGGAAACCCAATTTTAAAGCTGATAAAATTAAATTTCAGAATAATATGATAAGAAATACATGTTGGTATGGAAAAATATCAATTATGGAAAATGGTGATGTTATTCCTTGTGAATTTGAAAGAAATTTGGTATATGGAAATACTAGAATAGATACAATTAAAAATATAATTAATAAGGAAAGTACATTAAAAAACTGGTTTCTAGATTTTAGTAATATTGAAGATTGCAAAGAATGTGAATATAGATTTGCATGTAATGATTGTAGACCAATAGGAATTTCAGTTTGTGGGAATATTCATTCTAAAAATCCACGATGTTGCTATGATGTTAAAAATGGTATATGGAAGGAATAAAGGTAGACTTTCAGAAACATAAAGAAAAATTTGAAAAAGATACTTTGGGAATATTAAACAATTTATTGAATAAAATTTTAAAAGATAGCAAGCTAATTTACTGGCTATCTTTTTTTACAAATATAAAGATAACAAAATGAAAATATTGTACAAAAAATATAATCATGATAAAGTTACAATATAAAAATAGACAAATTAAAAGGAGAAACTTAAATAGAATCTTATTTAGGAAAATTTGTGAAAATAAAAATAGATAGACCACTCGGCTCTAAACATAACTTTATATATTCTTTAAATTATGGCTTTATTCCTAATACAATAGCTGGAGATGGAGAGAAAATTGATGTATATATTATTGGAGAATTTGAACCTTTAGAAACATATGAAGGATATGTTGTAGCAATAATAAAAAGACTAAATGATATTGAAGATAAGTTAGTAGTTTGTAAAGAATTAAATAAGTATAATAAAGAACAAATAAAAACATTAGTAGAATTTCAAGAAAGATTTTTTGAATCTACAATAATAACTTATTAAAAAAAGTAAAAAAATTAAGCATTAGAGAATACAAAAAGGTTTAAATAATTATATTTTAAATTAAATGGAGGAAGTGCCTATGAACTATACAATTAGAGAGATATTAAAAGAAGAATATAGTTTACTTGAAAATTTTTTATATGAAGCTATATTTGTACCAGAAAGAGTATCTCCTCCACCAAAAACAATTATTAATAAACCTGAGTTACAAATATATTTAAAAGATTTTGGAATGAAAAAAGATGATATAGGTTTGGTAGCAGAAATTGATGGAAAGATAGTTGGTGCTGTTTGGGTTCGTATTATGAATGACTATGGACATATAAATGATACAACACCTTCATTAGCTATTTCTTTATATAAAGAGTATAGAGGATTAGGGATTGGTACTGCATTAATGAAAGAAATGCTTAATATATTAAAACAAAGAGGATATAAAAAAACATCACTTTCTGTTCAAAAAGCAAACTATGCTGTAAAAATGTATAAGAAAGTAGGATTTGAGATTGTTGATGAAAATGAGGAAGAATATATAATGATTTGTCACATATAACAAAAAAATTATATCAAGTTAAAGCCATATTTAAAATAATATGGTTTTTTATTTTATATAAAATTAAAATGAAAAAGTTTTAAATAGATATATAAATGTAATAAATAAGAAAAAATATAAAAACATGAAGAATATTGTATAAAAAATACAATTATGATAAAATTATAATACAAAGATAAAATAACATAAATTATGTAAATACATAATGTGGAAGTGGTTTTAATGAGTAATGCATATAATGTACATATTATGATAAAAAATCTTAATCGAGATGATTTTTTAAAAGTTGCTAAAATAGCAGGATACAAAGAAAAATATAATATAAGAAGACATGATTTTATTATTAATTTTATTAAAGGATATTTTGGGGTTAAAGATGATTCTGTTAGATTAGACTATAAATTAAATAAGTTTTTTATTGAAAAAATAGAAAATAGTTTATATGTGCTAATACAATATAAAAATGAAAGGAAAATAAATAGGTCTAAAGCAGAATCCCTTAAAAACTTAATTGGAAAATCTAAAGGAGATTTTAAGGATGACAATATCTCAAAAGAATTTTGTATAAGTGTTGCCTCTAAATTAATATTGATTTTAAATAATGTTGATTTAAAAAAAGTAACTAATTTAAGAAATGACTTAATAAAAAATTCAGAGGTTTATATAAAAGACATAGTTAAAATATTTAAAAAATGTGAACCTTTTTCATCAAGATTAATAAACAAAGATAAAGATATAAAATTATTTGAGATAGCTTTAATCTTATATTTAAATGAATATAAATTGGAGTGGAGATAAGGATGGAAGAAATAATTAATAAAGAGGTTTATAGAAAAATACCTGAAGAGTGCATACAACTTATTAAAGAAAAAAAGGCTACTGTTTATGGTGGAACTATTAGAAGAATTAATAGTGGTTCTTATAATGGACAAATAATACGTCATTTAGAGATAGTAAAAGAAGATGTTTCATATAAAGAAGTTATAAATGAAATGTCCAAACTAGATGTAAGGTTTAGTAATATGCTTAAAAACTTAGAATGTTTAAGTAATGTAAAAAGTTTACAGTCTTTAGTAAGCACAGCAAGTTTATTAGCATCAGGCTTGAATATTTGTGTCTCAGTGGCAAGCTTTGTTATTATAAATAAAAAATTAAATAGCATGAATAAAAAGTTAGACGAGATACAAATAGGAGTAAATAAACTTTTAGACAATGAAAAACAAAAACTTGTTTTAAGAACAAGAAAAGAAATTGCAAAAGCAACAATTTTAATAGAAAGTTTTGAACAGCAAGGTATTAATAATAAGCCCATAGAAAGAAATGATTATGTATCACTAAGAGAATGTATAGCAAATATAAAGTTAGATATTGAGGATTTAGTTAAAAGAAATATAGAAAATCAAATAAGTTTAAATATTGAATACATTATAGCTTTATATATGAGCTATATTCAAATAAACAAATTATATATAAAAAAGATAAATGAAATAGGTATAAAATTTTCAGAAAAAGAAAAGGAAGAAGTTAAGAAAATAACAAATCTTATAAAAGACAATATCCTAAATGAAGACATTTACAGAGCACTTTACTTATGTGATGAAAAAATATTTACTCAAAAACAAATAAAAGAAACCATAGAAAATTTTAATAAATTATGTGAATGCAATTTTGAATTTGTGGATTCACAAGTGCTATATCTAGAAAGTAAACCAGCATAGGATTATTAATATGAAAGGAATAAAAATCATGAAAAAATAAATGAATTGGAGGGTTAATTAATGTTGATCAAAATAAAAAGAAAATATACAAATAAATTTAAATTTGAACTAACTGATGAATGTTATGATGACATAGTAATAGAAGTAGCAATAGCATTATTAGAACATATTGTTGAGAATAATGAAATAATTCAGTATGGTGAATTGGCGAATTTATTATCAATACCAATGAATCCAAGGAACTTAGATAGACCATTAGGTTGCATATCAGAGGCATGTATAGAGAATGGTTTACCACCAGTATCTGTTATGGTTGTAAATAAGGATACATATATGCCTGGTGTAGGATTTTTTAAATATTTTTATCCTGGATTAAAGAAAGATCAATGGAATGAAAAATTTATTGAATTGTATAATGAAGTGAAGTCATATTCTCATTGGGATAAAGTATTAGATGTTTTTTATGATAATCAATAAAAGGTGTAAAGGCTGAATATAATGATATCAGAAATATATCATGAGACTACTTCAAATCTTGAAGATGAATTAACAAGTAAAAAGAAAAGCTATATTGATAATGATAAATATTATATGTAGCATTTATAATTCAATAGTAAATAAAAAAATTTTTTCATATAAAATATAATAGATATTTTGTTGATTCTATGAAAACTTGGTTTAACAACCTAAAAGTGACAAAAAAACTTATTTATTTGATAAAAATACCAAAAAATTATTGACCTATTACAAAAAATGCAAGATAATAAAGTTATAAACATAGACAGTATATCTCAAATTTTTATAGGACTTTTAATAGATAAGTAGAGTGATTAATCTAAATATTTATTTTTTAGATAATTGAGAAATTCAAAAAAAGTAGAACTATGGAATATATTCAAAGTTATGAAAATTTAGATTGTTTTACAATAGTTTAAAGAAAAAGTAGAGGTAATGGTCATGGCAAAAATGATGGATAAAAAGGATGCGACTTATAAGGGTGAAATGAAAGTTTATGAGTGTATAGAGTCAAATTTACCTGATGATATAATATGTTATTACAATAGGGAAGTAAATGGTAAGCAGTTTGACTTTTGTTTGATTATGGAACATATAGGAATACTTATAATAGAAGTAAAAGGATGGAAGGCATTGGATATTATAAAAGTAAATAATCCTGATACAATTCAAACAACACTTTATTCGGAACCAGTTAGTTCACCCAAGAAACAAGCAAGAAGTTACAGGTTTGCTCTTGTTAATATATATAACAATAAATATAGTATAAATCCATTTGTAATGGATATGGTGTGTTATCCATTTATGTCAGAATATGAATATAATAATAGAGGACTAAATATTGTTTCAGAACCAGAATTTACTTTGTTTCAAGAAGACATTGAAAATCCAACAAAATTTGTGAAGAAAATAGCCAGAGTATATCAAAAAACAAATCAGCCTATTTATGACAAAATGGTTGGAAATATATATAAAACGTGTAGGTTGCATTTTGAGGCAAATAATTATATTGAGGAAGAAAATAATGATGTTTTGCCTTATTCTGAATTAAGGATATATGTACATGATATTACCATTTCAGATATAGATGAAATAGTAAATTATTATTTTAAAGGAGTAAAGCAGACCATATTTTTGAGTAATAAAGATGAAGTGGAACAGATTTCTCAAAATATATTAAAAAAGTTTAACGCTGAAGGAATTTTTCTGAAAGGCAGAAATTTTATTCTCAACTCACAACAAAAAAATACATTGAAGAGCAAAGATGGATATATTGAATTTTTTAATTTTGAGGCATACTTTATTGAAGAATTAAGTGATTTTGTAAGTGAAAATAGGATTATTAAGAATGGAGTATTAGATAAAAAAACACTAGAAATAGTGGAGTTTATAGCAAAAAAATCAAAGTTTAATTTGCAACAGTATATGGTAGAACATGCTCCTATTGATAAAAATATTGTTGTTAAAGCAGGTGCAGGCACTGGAAAAACATATTCTATGATTTCAAGAATTTCTTTTATTTGTCATAAGTCAAGTAAGTCAAATATATTGGATGTGAAAAATGAAATTGCAATGTTAACATTTACGACTGAAGCTGCTACCAATATGAAAAGTAGGTTAAAGCAAGCATTTATGAATTATTTTATTCTTACACGAAATAAAAAGTATCTTGAAATGATTGCTGAAATAGAAAATATGCGAATATCAACCATTCATAGTTTTTCAAATTTAGTAATGAAAGATACATCATTATCTTTAGGAATAGGTGTTGATTTTTCAACAGTAAGTGGAAATTATCAAAAGCAGAAAATCTTTGATATGTACTTTAATGAGTATTTGCAAAAGAAAAATAATGAAGAGCCTATGTTCTTTGGAAACATACCGGGAAACATATATGACTTTAGAAAACTATTATTGAAATTTGCAGATATGTTATATAATAAAGGATATGACATAAAAGAGACCACAGAGAATGTATTTGGAGCACCAGCAAGTCAAATGCCATACATGAATGAGATTATTGAAGAGGTCATTATAAAGACTGAGAGAGCGTATTCAGATTATTTATATGAGAATAATTCAGTTAGTCTTGTGGAATATATGCTTTACTTAAATAAATGTGTAAGTGATGAGTCATTTAACACTAATTTGTATCAATACAAATATATATTCATTGATGAATTTCAGGATGTTGATGATTCACAGATATCTGCATTTTTAGAAATGCAAAAGAAATTAGGGTTTAATTTTTTTATAGTTGGAGATTTAAAACAAAGTATTTATAGATTTAGAGGAGCAACTATGGACTCATTTAAAAAGATGGGATGTCAGGCAGAAACATGGAAAGAATATACTTTAAATATTAATTATAGAACTGATAAGAGATTGTTAGAAGATTTTGCAGTGTTATTTAACTCAATGGGAAATAAGAATCTTATTCCTTATAAAGAACCATCAGATAGATTGATTGGAGTTAATGAAAACTTACTTTTGGATAAAAATGAATTAGTAAATGTGTTTTCTTATACAAAAGAAGACGAAAAAGATGATGGTATATATAAAAAATTATTTGAAGTGATAAAGAATAGAAAAACTGAAATAGAAGCAAGGAGTGATTTTTCAAAATTATCGCAGGCTGAAAAAACTGTTGCAGTTCTTGTAAGAACAAATTATCAGATAGCTACTATTCTTAGAAAAGCTAAAGAACAGAATGATATTATAATTGAGAGTGATTCAAATGGAGATTTATATAGACTTCAATCAAGTATAGATTTATGTAAGTTAACATCTGCCTTATCAAATTCAAGAAATCCAGTATATTTATTTAATTTACTTTTATCAAATAATGTAAATATAAAGTTTCCTGTGGAAAAGTTGGTAAAAATGACAGAGCAGGAAAAGATGAATTATCTTATTGGATGTTTAGATAAATTTTATCAAAAAACACTAGGAGTAAATTGGAGTGAATTGGTTTATGAAATACAAAGTAAACCAGTATTGATGGTGTTGCGAAAAATTTATGATGCAACTAAGCCATGGAAAACATATTCTATGGATGAAGCAAAGCAAATACATTATCGAACAAATTATGATTTAGTATTTGAAGATTTATCAAAAGAAAGCAAATATAGTTATTTGACATTGGATTCAATTAATGAGTCATTAAATATCTTGATTAATATGGGCTCAGAAAGAAATTCAAGATCTGTAACAGATGGTGGTGATTATGTACGCATAGTATGTACCACTGTTCATAAGTCAAAGGGTTTGGAGTATGATATGGTTATTATGCCTATAACTACTGACAAGATTGATATGATGCATAGAAATGGTTTGGATGTGACATATGTTGATGGAAAAGTTGGATATTGTGTTAGTGTTGATGGAGAATTTATGGCAAATGAATATTTCTATGAGGATGATGAATTAGGTGAGATTGAGATGGAAGAAGCACGTATATTATATGTGGCATTAACTAGGACAATAAATAAGTTTTACTGGTTTAATAAAACAGATTCTAATGGAAATACGTGGGGAAAATTATTGGAGGAAATATAGTATGGGAATTAAAATATATACATATTCAAATCCATATGAAATAGATTGTGAGCCTTTTTGGAATGAAATAAAAGATAGTGCTCATTTCTGTGTTTCTCAGACTATGGTAAATGGTATGAATCAAATATATCCTTTATTGAAAAAAAGACAAGCAACAGCAACAGTAAAGACACTTGTAAATTGCATGTATAAAAACTGGGAAGATATAAATACAAATGTACGACAAATTATGGAAGTGGATAACGCAATAAACGAATTAAATTTTGAAACTAATATTTTGGAAAATGTAAAACGTTCTTTATTGTTTAACACAAAATCTATTGTTGCATGTATTAGAATGTTTAAAGAATTAGGTATAAACTCTAAGTTGATGAGTAAAAAAGAATTAAATATTTCTCAACAATATCTTGTGGATTTGTACAAAATTATTGATTCAAATGTAAACTCTACATTTTCTTTTGAAAGAGTAAATTCTAAGGAAGTAGTGGAACAATCTATTGATAATGCATTGATGTTTCATAAAAAAGATGTTGATTTAAATGCAATAAACAGAAATCAGATTGTAATTCATGGAATACATCAATTCACGCCTGCGATATTGTGTGCCATTGAAGATATTAGTAAATTTAAAGATATAGTTCTTTTGTTTAATTATCAGAATCAGTATTCAGTTGTTTATGAGACATGGATGAATATTTATTCAATATTTGATGTGCCAATTAATAATTATAGCATAAATCAATTTGTACCAATGCCATTACTCATAAACTCATATAAGTCTAATGTACTAGCTGATTATATAGGTCATTTATCAAATGGTGAGTTCATAGAAAAGAATAAAGTATTGAATGATTTAGAAATTATCGAATTCAATAATACAACTGAATTTGCAAATTATGTAGCAATGTTATTTGATAAAGCTAAGAGTGCTAGTGAAAAAAATGATAATGTAAAAACACCACTTTTTTTTATGGAAGAACAATTATACTCAGCATCAGGAAAAGTTAATGATATATTGAGGGCATATTTTCCAGAACAATTTGAAGAAAGACATTTCTTGGATTATCCAATTGGTCATTTTTTTATATCCACTACAAATATGTGGGATTCTGAGAAAAGGTGTGTGAAAGTTGACAATTTTTCAGATATAAAAGAATGCTTAAATTCTGGCATAATTTCTGAAAATATTCCTGGTCAGCTGGTTAGTACATTCAATATGATTGAGCCATATGTAAAAAAAGAAAATACAATATTGGGAATTATTGCGAAATTAAATCAATTAATAAAAAATTCAAATAAAAAGCATAATGATAAAGAGAAAGTTGGATATTTTATGGTAGATAAAGAGTTACTTTTGGAATTGAAGAATGCTCTAAATGAACTTGAAAAAATTGTTAAATCTTTCTTCGATGATTTTGATAATGGTACAGATAATTTCAGAAGGTTCTATAAAAGAATTAGAAAATTTATTATTTCAAAAGTTAGTGATTTGAATGATTTAGATGATGAAATGCATAGTGTGATTCGTAGATTACTTGAGAGATTAGAAGAATCGGATATTCCTGAAACAGGAACATTTAATGCTCTAAAGCAGACAATGAGTTATTACTTAAGTCAAGATGAAAATACTGTAAGAGGTGCTCATTGGATTGTGAAAAATTTTGACCAGATTGATGGGGATATTCTTAGAAGTGCAAAACAGGATCCAAAAAAGGTTTGCTATCATTTTTGTTGCTTGAGCGATAAAGATATTTGCTCTAGTAAAGATGAAAGGCTTCCATGGCCTTTAGATATTAAGTTTTTTGAATATAGTTATCAAGCATTGGAATGGAAGTATCAAGTTTTTTTAAAATCAAAAATGGAGTATCGAAATTTTAAAAGATATGCACTACTTTATGGACTAGAGTTTAATAGAGTAAGATGTAAATTGAGTTATGTTAGAAGAGAAGATAATAAGGATAATGATTTGTTCTATATGTTTACTCTACTTGGAGCAAAAGTTAGAAAATACTCTTCATTTAATACAAATAATTACTTGGAAAATTTAGTTGTTGAATCTAATGAGAAAGAGATAGATGAAGTGATTAAGTATATTTCAGAAGAAGATAGGAAAAAATTGAAGTTATGCCCATATAGATTTGCACTAGAGGGAATAGGGCAAGGAAAAACAGTATTTAGAGACAGATTTTTAATTCATACATATTTAAAAATCCTTACTACTAATAGGAGCAAAAAAGAACTTGATGGCAAATCATATAGTGATGAAATAATAAAAAAGGTAATACAAGAGCAGTATGAAATTATTGAAACACAATTTCGTATTTCTGATGAATTGGAAAAAACACAGATTATTTCATCAGTTTATAAAGATATATGTAGTTTTATTCAACGTATGAAAAAATATAGTAAAAATAAAAATCTCTTTCCAAGTATATCAGTTGATATGAAAGAAGAAATGAGATTAAGGGAATGTTTTTTAAATACTCCTTTAAAAAACATTATGGAAGAAGTTAGTGATGAAGAATTAAAAAAAGCAATTATTGATAAAAAGTTTTACTGTATTCATGGAAAGCATTGTATGTATTGTGCAAGTAAGGATATTTGTCTTGAGTATGGTGCTAACATAGGGGATGATTAATTTTGATAAAAAATGGTATGTTTGTGCGATGTGCAATAGATGATGAAAAATTTTCACGTGATTATGCAATTGGAAAAATAAAAGAAATAGATGAATTTTCAGAGTTAGTTGATATTATATTTTTTGATGTTAATGGAGTAGGAAAGTTTTATCCAAAGCCGAAAAATAAAAAGTATAATGTTAATAAAATATCGCATATTAAGATTCGTATTGGTGCTATTGTTAAATATAAAAAAACAAGATATATTGTAAAAGCACTTAAATTAAATAAAGAAAATGGAATGTATTACTATTACATACAATCCGATGAAGATTTAATTGAATATGTATCTGAATCAATGTTAGAGTGTTCATATAATGATGGATGTGTATGCCCATTAGAACAATTAAAAAATTATGAATTTCAGAATCCTATGTGGTTTTTTGGTAGAAGCATTGTAAGTAGAACAATGCATATTATTAATAACTCACTTTATGGATTTAGTGAAGTTGCAGGATGTAAAATATATTTAAAAACACATCAGTTAAGAACAATAATTAGATGTCTTCAAGATGGCATATGTAGAAATATGATTGCCGATGAAGTTGGAATGGGGAAAACGATAGAAGCTTCAGCAGTCTTAAAAGTTTATTTAAAGGATAATCATAATTCAAATATAATAATAATTGTGCCAGATTCCTTAGTGGAACAATGGAGAATAGAACTTGCATATAAATTTAAAATTTTTGAAGGATTAGATGTTAATGGAAATAAGATATGCTTGATTAGTATGAATAAATTTAATGAATATTTTCTTGAAGGACATTACGATTTTTTGATTGCTGATGAAGTACATAAATATTTACAAGATAATGAAAAATATAAATTATTATTGGAATTAAGTAAAAAAACTGATAATATTCTTATGCTTAGTGCAACACCTATTCAAAGAAGAAAAGATGAATATAAAAAACTGTTACAACTTATTCAACCCATGAAATACACTAGAATATCAGATGAAAAATTTGAATTTTTGATGAATTTACAAGGAGATATTGTTAGAAGGGTACATGATGCACTAGAAAATTTTGATTCATATTTAGAAGAAATTGATGAAAGTGAAAATGAACATAGTGAAGATACAAAGGATGCTTTTGAAGATATAATTGATAGTTTAGAAAAAATTCAAAAACTTATTAATGATAATATTTTTAAAGATTTATACGAAAATATAAATTATGAATCTGAAGATTTTGGTATTGAGAAAATACAAGGTGCTTTAGCCTATGTGTGTGAGAACTATCAATTTGAAAAATCCATTATCAGAAATAGACGTGGTTGTGAAAAAGAAGAAGACTATAATATTCGAGAAATAAAAGAAATTTCATATGATATGCAGACTAATTTTAATAATACAGAGTACAATGTCTATAGAGAATTGGCTAGTTGGATAGAAAATAAAAATCTCGACTATAGTACATATTTGATAAAATATAAAAGATTAGTTTCAGCATTTTTTAGTTCTGCAGTAGCATTTGATACAATATTAAATAATGGATTTATAGATGATGCGCCTGAAGAATTATTTGAACTTTCTACTAATTGGAAAAATGAAGAAAAGGAAAATATTCTAAAAATGCATACTTTTATGGAAGATCCTGAAGGTTATGAATCAAGAATGAATAATATTATTGATTATATTGATCAAGAATTATATGGAAAAAAAGTATTAGTTTTTACTAATTTTGATGAATCATTTTTGTTATATAAAGATGTATTTGAAAGATATTTTGGAAAAGAACACTGTGCATTTTTCTCAAAATATATGGAATCTGATGAAAGAGAATTAGGGGCATATAGATTTGAAACAGACAGCAATTATTGGATATTATTATCTGATGAATCAGGAGGTGAAGGAAGAAATTTTCAAAATGCTGATGTTGTTGTTCATATTGATATTCCGTGGAATGCCAATGAAATTGAACAGAGGATAGGTAGATTAGATCGTATTGGTAGAGAAAAAAATAAACCAGTTATTTCAGTAGTTTGTTATGCAAAATTATCTATTGAAGAAGATTTGTTCAAATTCTGGAATGAAGGTATAGGAATATTTACGAAATCTCAAAGTGGGCTTGAAATTATCATGAATGATATGGACGAAAAAATAATTAAAGCAGTTTGTAATGACTTTAAGTATGGACTAATTGGTATAATAAATGAAGTGAAAAAAGAAATAGGTGAGTTGAAACAGATAATTACTCGCGAAAGATATTTTGATGTTGCAGAATATAAATATCAAGCAATAAATAAGATTATGGATAATACAAGAGAAATGTATGTTTCAAATGAAAAACAATTATTTGCAGATTCTATGATGCGATGGTCAGCATTATCTGGCTTTCATGGAAAAAGTGAAGAAAAATCAATTATAAGGTTTGATGAAAACTCTTTTTCATTAAAATCGGCATACAATTCATTATTTGTACCACCAGATATAAATTTAGTGATTAATAATAAAATAAATCAATTACAAAATAAGATGCGTTGTATGAATGATGAAAAAATATCAAAATATGATTTAAATTATGTTGAGGGAACATTTGATAGGAAGATAGGTATTGATAATGATTATATTCATTTTTTTGCACCAGGAGATGCAATTTTTGATAGTATTGTTAACAATGCATTAGGTTCATATAAGGGAACTTGTGCAGCTTTCGCTTGTAAGGCCAACATAGACTGGACAGGCTTTGTGTTTACATGGGCTTTATATCCAAATGAAACATTATTGTTAGAAAAAGGATTATCATTACATACTATAGACAAATATCGTGGATTTATGCAAATTGAGCAACTTCAATGTGCAATTTCTATTTCTAATAATGATAATGTTTCTGAAGAAGAGGTAATAAATACATTTAATTATTTAATGACCTCAGAGAATGTTGACAGAAAAAAGTTTAAACATTTAGGTTCGAGATCTGGTTTGCATCCAAATATAAATTCGTTTATAAATATGTATCCACAAGAAAAGTGGATACAAGAAGTTGAGTATGGATACCAGAGAGCGTTAGAAAAAGTAAAAGTAAAGATTAATAAAAAATTAAAAAAACAATTAAGTTTATTGAAGGTGGAGTTATTAAAAAATAGTGGAGCACAAAAAGCAATAGGTAAATTTTATTTAACCGGAGAAAAGGTAGTAAATGAAGATGTTAACGATTTGCTCTTACAATGTTTTTCTACTCCAAGAATGATATTAGATTCAGTTTGTTATGTGAGGATGATAGATGGTTTATAATGAAATTCATAGATTAGTTGAATGTGCTATTAAAAATGGAGATAATTCTATTTTGAATGAAAGATTTACATTTAGGACAACAAAAGAGAAATATATATTTAATACAGCAATAACATTAATAAAAATTTGGAATAAACAATTAAACAATGAAGCATCTAAAGTTGATTTTGAATGTGCTCTAAGAAATTATCTTTTACTGGTAAAGAAAGAATTAGTAATGCCTAAATATTATCCATCTGAAAGATTTCATGATTTTGGATTATATATTGATATGAATACAGGAAAAGTAAGGGCAAAATTAGTTTTGCCTGAATTTTCCAATAGATATCTTGTTAATCAACTTTATATGCAAAATATTAAAGAGGAAGATGAAGACAAGATACATAATTTAATAACCAATTCATATATACAGAAACTTACTAGTTTTAAATATTTTAAAAGCAATGAGCAGAAGTTAGCTGTAATGGGTGCATTACGTACACCAGTTGGTTATTCATGCTTAGTATCTATGACAACTGGTGGTGGAAAAAGTTTAATTACTCAAACAGTTGCATATCAAAAAGAGGGTTTGACATTAGTAATAGTACCTACTATTTCGTTGATGCTAGACCAATTTAGTAATTCAAAAGATATTATAAATTCAAATACTGATGAAGAAATATTTTATTATCATAGTGGGTGTAATTTGGATAAATTTTTTTGTAGCCTTGAGCAAAAGAAGGCACGATTGTTATTTGTTTCTCCAGAGAGTTTGATAAAAAATCAATTTTTGAGGGAAAAAATAGAAAAATCTAATGATGAAAAGTATTTAAAAAATATTATTATAGATGAGGCACATATAATCATTGATTGGGGGTCTTCTTTTAGAATTGATTTTCAGTGTTTAGATGCCATGCGAAAAAATTTTATGTTGAAAAATGATGAGTTAAGAACTTTTTTGCTTTCAGCTACATATAGTGATGAAGTTATTCGACAATTGAAGATGTTTTATTCCACAGAAGAACGATGGATAGAAATTCGATGTGAAAAATTAAGACATGAAACAAGATTTGATATTATTAAATGTGATAATTATGGCGAAAAAATGAATAGAGTTTTAAAGGCAATTGATTTATTACCTAGACCAATGATTGTATATGTTAAATCACCTAATGAAGCAGAGAATTTAAAAGAGAAACTTTGTGAAAATGGATACAACAATATATATACTTTTACTGGTGAAACAAAAAATGACCAAAGACAAGAAATAATAAGCTTATGGAAAGAGGGACAGTTTGATTTAATGATAGCAACTTGTGCTTTTGGAGTTGGGGTTGATAAAAAAAATGTAAGAACGGTTTTGCATATATATGTGCCTGAAAATCTAAACAAGTATTATCAAGAAGCAGGAAGAGGTGGAAGAGATGGTTTGCCTAGTCTTAGTACAATGATTTATACAGAAGAAGATGTTGATTCAGCTTTTTCATTTGTAAGTAAAGTTGTTACTACAGATAAATTAATTGGAAGATGGTTTAGTATGTTACATAGTAGTGCTACAAAACCACTTTATAATTCTAAGTATTTGATTGATACATATGTAAAGCCAGATTACAATGCAAATGAAGAATTTGTTGATTATATTAATAACCAAGATATAGTTTGGAATGTATATGTTATTCTGTTTTTACGCAGAAATGGATTAATTACAATTGATGATATTCAATATGTAAGTAATAAGTATATATTTTTTATTACAATCTTGGAAAGGCAGTTATTATCAAATAATGATAAAACAAAAGCCATGATTGATTCTATCAGAGATAAAGAATGGAAGAAAAAAGAATATGAGTTTTTACTAATGAAGAAAAATCTAAATAATGTTGGTAAAATTTGTTGGTCTGATGTTTTTACAAAAGTATATAGAAAAACCTATGAGTATTGTGCAGGATGTAATAGACATACTGATATTATAAATTTTGAGGATAATAAAACTTTAAAATCTGATATTAATAAACCATTTTCAAAAATTAATGATGAGATTGATGCTTATTCATATGGTGCAAAGTGTATGTTAACAATTAGTTCTAGTTGTATTGATTCTATTTTGGGCATACTTGAAAAAGGAGCAGATGTTCTAGTTGCAGATAATGAAATGATAAGAGCAATTGAATCTAAACAGATAAGTAGTAGCTATAAATTGATGTATTGCAATTATTTTGAATTTTTGGAGCTAATCACAAATAATAAATATTTTATATCTGGTAGTATTATTGTTTATATTCCTGATGATAATATGATGCAAAAGAATATACTTAATATAATAGATAGTATTATAAAAAAACATGATATGAGATTTCTTTTATTTTCTAAGGAAGATTATTATTTGTCTTTCAAAAAGAAAAATTTATCAGAGATAATAAATGGACCTTGCAAACAAGAATAGGATAATAATGAGGAGTGAAGTGAAGATATGTTTGATAATAATATAAAGACTGAACCTATACCAGAGAGGGTATTTGAACTTTGTCAAATGGTATCAAAAGAGGATTTAAATGATAAGTTAGCAAAAGAGAGAATGGAACCAACAGAGATTAATCCATCTAGTTCTACATATTATTCGAGCATAAGAGATGTTTGTGTTAAAGAATTACAACTTATATCTAAAGAAAATGATATTTTGAAATTTATTGGAGATAAAAAGATATTAAAAGATATGAATTCCTTCCGCAAATATTGTAATTCAATTGTATTTAATAATACAGATACATACTTTTATAAAATTGCTAATTGTTATTTAGAATCAAATGATGAGTGGTTGAAGTATAAAACTTTGACTGATGTAAATATAAGGCGAGAAATACAAGATAAGTCTAAAATTTTATTAGTAAATGAACAAATGATTTTGGGTATGCGCTTTTGGATTTCATTTTTGGGTTTTGGATATATTCAAGAAGGTAATGCTATGTATTATTTGCCTAATATGCATGTAGCATTACAAGATTTCTGTGAATTGTCAAATTTAGAAAAAAATAAAGAATATTCTGTTAAAGAATTTTTAGATGAAATATATAGTTTTGCTTCGGTTGCATTAAAAGAAACAAGAGATAGTAAAACTTTTAATCTAGCTATGTCAATTGCCCTTAGACAAATGCATGATAAAAATGAAATTACTATTAAGAAAAATTTGGATAGTAAAGAAACTTGGAATTTATTTAAGGATGAAACACATGAGTTTACAGAAAAGTTTACACATATAATATATAGAGGAGTAAAAAGAAGATGAATAGACAAATAGCTTTTACTAGGTTTAAAGATGTATTGAATGTGGATTCTATTAATAGTACTCAAGCAGATTTTTTATCTACACATGTACCATTTAAAAAGATAAAAGTAACTAATGATTTAACAGGAACACCATTATCTGAATATATGTCAGAGGAAGAAATTTTTTTCAGATATTTTAATAATTTAGAATTATATAATAAGCATCAGTTAGTAGTAGTAGATGGTTCAAGTGGTTCAGGTAAATCTCATTTTATAAGATGGATTAATGCTAAATTAGACACATTAGAAGAAAGTAAAGATGTTATTCTTATGATAAGGAGAAGTGATAACACTCTTAAAGGTACAATTAAACAATTTTTAAATATAGATGAAGTAAAGAATATTAAAAATAAGGATATATATGAAAGATTAGTTAGGGCTAATCAAAATGTAAGTGAGCAAAAATTTAAGTATGAAATATATCATAAGTTTTTGGTTGAAATTGCAGATGATGATGAAACAATTCTTTCAGCGAGTGATAGAAAAAATTTTAGAGAACTTTTATCAAGCTCAGAATTTGAAGAAAGAATGCTTATGAGTGGTGGTCCAATTGAAAGAATATATAGTAAAATAGTTGATAGTAATTTAGAGACAGATGAAGATGTGTTAGCTTTATTTAATGAAGAGGATTTTACTATGGATTATGATTTTAATACAAAGTTAAAAAATAATGCAAGTAAAAAGGCAGTAAAAATAGCAAATAAGCTTTTACCTGAAGCAGATGGAACTTTCTTAGATGATGAATGTAATCCAAAAATTCTTGCAAAATATATGAATTCAAAAGTAGAGTCTGTAATAAAAGCGTGTGCTGGATTAGAACCAGGTGACTTTCAACAGATTTTTAAGGAAATAAGACAAGAATTATATAAGCAAGGAAAGAATCTCATATTACTTATTGAGGATATTACTTCTTGTACAGGGATTAATAGAGATTTATTAGATGCGTTAATTGTAGAACATACTGGTATTAATGAAGTTGATAAAATGTGCCGTTTGGTATCTGTTATTGGAACAACATCAGAGTATTTTAAAGAATTCAGATCTAATTATATTGATCGTATTACAACAATGATAACAATAGAAGATGGTTCTATTGGAAATAATACTGATGATTTAATACAATTTGTTGCGAAATACTTAAATGTAATATCTATCCCTGAAACTGATATTAATAAATGGTATAAAAATGGAGCTTTAGAAGTAGAGTATCCAGTTCATGAAGACACAGAAATAAGTAATTGGGAATATTATAATTATGAAGGAAAGAAGCTTAGCTTATATCCATTTACCAAGAAAGCAATTGTAAATTTATATGATAGAATAGTAGTGCATAAAACACCAAGATATATTTTAAGAAAAATAATTGAACCAGCCATAGATAATATTTTGAAAGATAAGGATAATTTCCCTAAATTTTTAACATCAAAAGCATCCATATTGAAGTATGATGTAGAATCAAGAATAAAAAGTATGATTGCAAATATGAAACTTGATGATTCTGAAAAAAATAGTTATAGAGATAGAGTGCTTGCAATAATTAGCTTTTGGGGGGACGGAACACTTGATACCAATAATAAAGGATATATTGGAGCAGTTAGTTTAAAAGTTTTTAAAGAGTTTGGGTTGAAAATTTTTGCTGAAAAAATATTGAATGTTTCAATTGATGATATAGATGTACCAATATCAAATGAAGAAAATAATACTAATGTTATAGTCCAAAAACCAGAAACAAGAAAAGATGAGAAACCTGTTGTTAAAACAAATAAAGAATTTGATGATTTTACTAGAATATTATCTGATTGGTATTATGAAAAAAAGAGTTTTACAAAAGCTTATAAAGTTAGAGATGAAATTTGTAAATTTATTTTTGCGACAATTCCTTGGCAAAGAGAAGGTGTACCTCTTATTTCAGTACAAATGGTTGAAAAGTCGAGTTATACTTTGATTTCCATTGAAAGACAAGACAGAGGAATTGATAAGGGATTAGTTTTACTTGACGATTCAGAGGATACATATCAATTATTGCTTGCATTTGGAAAGTGGATTCATTTAGGGAAGATGTCATGGAATTTTGAAAACTCTGCTTCAAGCTTAAGATTTATTACATGTTGGTTAGAAAAAAATAAAAATAAATTTATTGAAATTGTTCGTGCATATGATACTAATGCAAAGTATCCTAATTATATTCGTTGTGCAATGATTGCAGAAGTATATAGAGGTATTCTTAATGGAGATTATCAAATAAATAAATTATCAGATATAAAGCCAGAAGTATTTTTAAAAAATAATAATGAGCGTCAAAAGAAAAATTTGGAAGGGCATTCGAAAGAGTGGATTGAATTTATGGATAATATTATTTATTTTAATGATAAAGAAAATATAGATATTATACAAAAGTATTATAATCTTATACAGGGAAATAATAAGAATGTAACAAAAAAAATTATTAACTATAGTGAATTAAGTTCAATTTTTAAAGACTTGAAGAAAGACAATTTTTCAATTAATATTGATGAAATAGCCGATGATAAAATTAAAGCACGTAATATGCCAAAAGAGTATTTAAAAAAAATACTTTCACGTATTGATAAGGTCTTAATTGCAGAATCTGCTGAGGGAAAAAAGTTATATCTTGAATTACTTGATTATTTTGATTTTCATGAAGGCGATGAATTTGAAATAGACGATATTAAAGAGTTACTAAATGAAATTAAAGATTTTTACAATCAGACAGAGAGAAATGGTATAAATATTGGTTTAAAAACTAATGAGGTAATGAAATTTAAAGAAAATAGTTCTAATATTATTAAGTCATTATCAATATTGTGTAAAGAAATGGATGGTTTAAGTTCTCTTGAAAAGATGATTTATTATTCTAAAAATCCAATGAAGAATATTAAGTCATTTATATCATTACTTAAAAAAGTATATGATGATGTAGAAAGTATTTATAATGAAATGACAAATACAAAACAAGAATTAATTAGAAGTGGCAAATGGTTAAATATAGGAGGTAATTCAGTAGATCCGAGATTTGATGAAAACAAGTTGGAATTTGATAAATTAATAAAATTAATGGAGGATTAATATGAGAGAAAAATTAAATAAGTGTATAGCTTTGATGTGCGAAGTATCTGAAAACAAGCAAAAAGATGTAAAAAATCAAAATATAGCACGACAAAATAACACATTTTTTGATGCATATAATGAATATTTTGTTCCGACAATAAAAAGTTATATTTTATGTAAAAAATATGATCATATTTCATTTTCTAATAATATTCATGATGAAATAAAAGAATATGTTAAATATTCAAAAAATATATTTGAAAAAAGAGAAGTTAACAATCCAATAAAATATCGAGATGGTATAAAAAAATTAAGTGAAAAGATTAAAAATGAATGGACAAATCAGACAGAACAGTTTTTAGCTAACATTAAAGAAGAATTAGGTATATTAAAGTTAATAAGTAATGATAAGAAAGAAATTCAAAAAATCTTGATAAGTATGAATAATTTTTCAAAATGGCCTTTAAATGAAACAATTATTGAAGAGTACGATCTTGAAATTAGAAAAGCTAATGAGATTTTATCAAGAATGAAATTTGATGATGATAAAATAGTTACTTTTTTAAAGAAAGTAAAGAACAAGGAGGCAACTTTATTAGATCTGTCTGATACAATAATTGAATGGATTCAAAAGGAAGATTTATTAGGAAATATAATGTTAAGCATTAAAAACTAATATATATAAAATTTTACAAATTAATTTATAAGGATGATAAGGCTTTTTGGAAACTAGCAAAATGGTAAAGGATGGTATAAATCATCCTTTACCATTTATATAATAATATCATTTATAGAAGAAGCTTCTGAATACTTATTAAAACTTAATCTTAAAAAATTACTAGATTTATCTTGTAAATTAATCTCATAAATTACATAGGATGGTTCAATAATACCACAAGCAGAGCCAGAAGAAAGAGCAACTTTATCAGATAAATCTTTAATAAACATTTCATTAATTATTTCAGGAATAATCATTCCAATAACTCCAGGTATATGATTTTCAGGGTCGCCTAAAAATTGTATATCTGGATATTTTTCTTTAAGAGCTTTTTTAGCTTCTATTTCTAATTTTGTTAGTTTTTTTATATATTTATTCATATCTCTTTTAGCTATTTCACAAGCTTTACCAAATCCAACTATATTATGTACAGCAGAAGTACCAGCTCTATAGCCTCTTTCTTGTAATCCACCATGTATTAAAGAGGTTATTTTAAAATCAGATATACCATTTTGTCTTATAAAAGCAGCACCCACTCCTTTAGGACCATATATTTTATGGGCAGACATGGATAAAAAATCAACAGATATTTTCTTTACATCTATATCTATTTTCCCTAAAACTTGAGTGGCATCTGAATGAAATAATATATTAGAATCTTTTGCTATTGAGCATAGTTCTTTAATATTATTAAGGGAGCCTATTTCATTATTACCCCACATAAAAGAAGCGAGAATAGTATTTGATTTTATTGAAGTTTTAAAATCATCACTGTTTACTTGAGCATATTGGTTTACTGGCAAAAAAGACACTTCATATCCACGCTCAATTTTTTTAGTTCCTTTTTTCTTTATAAATTTACTTGCAACTGATTTTTCAGATTTGTTCCAAAAAACATCACCATTAAGAAATTTGCAAGTTTGAAGAACTGATTTATGTTCAACAGTAGAAGTAATTATATGATTTCCTTTTTCTTCATAGTTTTTCATATAATCAGAAACACCTTTAATTATGAAATTATTACTTTCTGATGCACCAGCAGTAAATACAATTTCTTTAGGTTCAGCATTAATTAAATTAGCTACTTGTTCTCTAGCTTTTTCAACAGCTTTATCTGCATTTATTGCTAAAGTATAGTATCTACTAGAAGGATTTCCATATTCTTCTTTTAAATAAGGTAACATTGCTTCTAGCACTTCAGGGTCAATGGGAGTAGTGGCATTATTATCTAAATAAATCATAAAATATTATCCTCCTTTACCAGTATTTGTTTCAAGAATTTTTCTAGATTACCTCCAGAATATCTATATTTGTTATAAAGTAATTCTGCTCCTTTATCAATATGTAACTTCATATAATATGGATAGTATTCATCATCATTTATATGTCTTCCTAATTTTATTTCTATTAAAGCCTTAAATAGTGCATCATATTCACCAGTAACAGTAGACCTTTGAAGTTCTAAGCCATTGGTGTCATCATTTTTATACTCATCTATAGATACATTATCATTTAAAGACATACTTACAGCTATTTTACTTAAGGCAAAAGGTTTAAGATTAGTGCTTTCTCCTAGTTCTTCAAATATTTCTTTAGTTCTTTTTGATGTTTTTAATCTAAATCCCATAATTACACCTCAAAATATCCTTTTTTAACCTCTGTTTTTCTATCTTTAGTATTATAAAGAAGTAGATATTCATTACATACATGAGGTTTAATTGTTTTATATAAGTTGCTATCTATTTCTTTGTTAGTAGATAAAATAATTACTTGTTTACTTATATTAGGCAAGTAAATATTAGTTAATGAATTTCTATGGTTTTCGTCAATACGAGCATATGGAGTATCAATAATAAATGGAATTTCCACCCCAGAACTTTTTATAATAGCCCAAATTAAACATAAAATGTAAACTTGTTTTTCTCCATTAGAAAAGTCATTAATATTTACTTTTGTACTTAATTTTAATACATTTAAAGCAATATCATTATTAAGTTCAATTAATAAGTCATCATTATTAGAAATATTATAAATCGTATAAAGGTCATCTATAAATTTGGAGCCATATTTTTTAGAAAGTTCATCAAATCCAATGTTATTAATAATATTAAGTATTTCATATACAGTATAATCTTTATTAATATATAAAGTTGAATTAAAATTTTTATCTATTGAAATATTGTTAACATAATTTTCTTTTCTTATAATTGCACTAAATATATTTAAAAAGTTTTTTTCAATCAAATTGATTTTATCTTTAGTTAATATAGATAATAGCTCATTCAAATAATCAATGATATTAGTAGATATTTCAAGAACATTATTATCCTGAAGTAAAGATAGATATTCATTTTTAGCTTTATTTAGATGATATTCTTTATTATTTAGGTCTTGTATTTTTGTCTCAAGTTTACTTCTACATTGAGAAAGTTTTATTTCGGTGTTATTAATTTCATTAACAACTAAATGCATTGACTCAATATAATTTTTAAGAAGATCTTCTGAAACAGAAGAGTTTAATTTTTTTCTTAAATTTTTGATTTCATTATTTATTTCATGAATTCTGTTAAATTTATTAATAATAGAAGTTTTTAAATTATCTTTCTTATCTAAAATACTATTAATTTTAAAAATAACATTATTTTTATCTTCTGAGGATAATTCTAAAATACTTGTAGTGTTTTCAATTTTTTTAATATCAAACATATTACAAATAATAGAATTAGCAATATTATTAAATACATTGTCGTTTTCATTTAATTCTATATAATTTGCAATAGATTCTTTAATAAGGTCTCCTGTTAGTTTGTCATTAATAGATAAGTAGGAATTTAGTAGTTCTTCATTTTTAATTTGATTTTTAATTGAAGTTAATAAATCAGGTATTAATAAAAATGGAACAATATCATTACAAGAATCTTTAATATTTTGGTTTATGTTAATTCGTTCATTTTCTAAAGCCATAATAGTATTATTTAGTTTCTTTTTTTCTTCTTCAAGTAATCCACCACTATTTTTAAAATCTTCTTCAATTTTTGATTTCTTAATTTTTAAATTATCAAGTTCCTCTTCATAATTAATTATAGAAGAATTAAGAATCTCTATGTCTTTTTCTAATACTGATACTATTAACAAAATATTATCATAATTAGTTTGAATTTCTTTTAATTTATCATCTGATTTTGATTGACTTCTTTGATAAGAAGTTAATTGCTTCTTTAAAATGTCAAATGTATCATAATTAAAAAGTTGTAGTATAGAATCTTTTAAACTTAAATTTGATGAAGATGAAGTGAAAAAATCACTTAATTCCTCTCCATCAAAAAAGAAAAAATTAAATAATGATGGAGGTAATACTGAACGCAAATATTTGTCAAAATATAATCTATCTTCAGCATTTAATTCATTTCCATCAAGATAAACTATAAAATCTTCACTTAGTTTTTGGTTATTATAAGACCAAGAACGTTTTAAAGTATATCTTTTTAAAAGAGTTTTGTCTTTAAAAGTAATATCAAGAGATATAAATGCATTAACATCTTCATTTTTAAAAGCATTATCATTAATATTATTTTTTATTTTAGTAAGATAGTTATGATTATATCCTATATATCCATAGTTTGTCGGACCATACATACAAAGTTTAATAGCTTCAAATAGAGTAGACTTACCAGCTCCATTTTCTCCACCTATTAAAATAATATTTTTATCATCATTAGGGGAAAAAATGAATGTTGTTTCATCTTCATATGATCTAAAATTTTTTAATGTTATGCTGTTAATTATCATTTTGAAATCTCCTCAACTAAACTTTTGTGTAAATGCCTTTGATTTAAAATTTTACTTATTGATTTGTCAAGAATACTTTTATTTGTGTAATATTTATTTTTATTAGTTTCAATAAGTAGTTTATTTATTAAATCTTCTGATATATTATGTTTTTTACTTAATTCAGAAATTATTTTAAGAGCAGTAGTGTCAAATACTGGTTTTTTATAATCATCCCAAGGAAGTTTTTCACCAGTTACCTCATGATATAAATTTACTAATTCTCTATGACTTAAGTCTTCTTCATCATCCCAAATTTTATCTATCATTTCTAATTCTTCAATTGTTATTAATTTAATATCATCTTCAACTTCTTCATTAATTAATTTTTGAACCTCTAAGAGCTTGCGAAGAATTTCTTTTCTAGCATGAAAATTAAAAGGTCCATATCCTAAAACATTAACATATTGTCCTTTTTCATCAGATAAAATCTTTTCAGGATTTATTTGAGTATCATTAATTATAGGAAGAAGATCTAAATAAATTTTATCCTGTTCACTAGAATATATTACTTCACCATTATTTTCTTTTGAATGACTTCTTTTTAAATCTATATAAAATTGATTATTTTCTTCAAAAATATGATCTTCATCAATATAATAATTTTCACTTAAAGGTAACTTATCTATATAAGCTTTTTTATAATAATGATTTCCATCTCTTCTATATTGCATTCTATACTCATGTTTATTTCTAATTGATAATAACCATTTTCTAAAATCAAGAAGTGGATTTAACCAATCTTCACCATTAGCTATAAAACCAGTTAATGATTTATCTTCTGCAACTACAGTGCAAATCCAACAACCAAATCTAGAATTACCACAACTTGGAGTATTTTTATCATTTGTTGTTGTAAAAGGGCATTCACCACTATCAGCCCCCATATATAAGTCAAATAAATCCCTATTACTTGTTCCCCATGGAGTATTACCATTATCAGATAAAAGAACATCCCATACTTCATCAGTAGTTAAGTTAACTATAGGATTATAAACATATGTGTTCGCTAAAGTTACATGAGGTGTTAACAAATATCCTTCAATTTCTCGTTTAGAAATACGAGCTTTTCTTGCAGCACTTTCAGCTTTTCTTACTCCTAATAAAATAACAACCTCACCATTTTCTTTTACTTTTTCTTCTATAAATTTATTAGAAGGTTTTATTTTAAGTCTTTCAGTACACCATCTAAACCTAATAGAGGTAGGAGTAGGCAAACCTTTACCTATGATATTAGTCCAATATGTATCATTATAATCAGGATGAACCATGTTACAATATAAAGGCAACCCTTGTTCTTTAGCCCCTCTAGCTATTTTTGCAGAATTATCTTTTAAATAAGCTAAAACAATAGGGTTTTCAATTAGTGTATCTGAAGAAACAATATAAATATCTTTATGTCTTTCTTCTGGCTTTAGGTTTTGAAGCATAGTAAAAGCAAGTTGAACGACAGTAGAGCTATCTTTACCACCACTATAGCCAATAACCCATGGTCTATTATCATTTAGATATACCATTTTCATTTCATTTAATATAGCATTAATTTTTTCTTTTAAATCTAAATTCATTACTAAACATCCTTTTCTGTCATATTTGCTTCTATTTTTGCATCATCTTTACTAAGTTTTATATGTAATAACATTTTAATTTTGTTACTTGTAAGTTTTATGTAAGTTGCACTTTTTACAATACGCCCATTATTTCCAATAGCTCTATTTTTCCAATCGGATAAATTGGAACGATTCCAATCAATAGTTTTCACATTTGCAAGAATAGCTTTCCAGTTTTTATTATTATTAATATAAATATAATTTCCTACAATGCCTAAAGCTTCCAGAACAACTCCATTAGCACTAATATAACTATCTCTAAAAAGAGAAGAAGGTAACTCTTTATTAAAAACTGATTTCCATTCAATCATATTTTCACATAGTATATTCCAAAATTCTTTTACAAATTTAATTTGTTCATCTTTTGAATTTATTTTATTAAGAAGTCGTTTATTTGTTTCATTTATAGAACTTAAAGTGAACAATTTCGGAGAGAATTTTGATAAGGAAGGATTTTCTTTATCAGTAAAATTCTTAAGATAAACATTTTCTTCTAATAATGCCTTTGTAATTATAGCAATAGGATCTCTTGAATCATAAAGAACACCTATTGATTTAGAAACATTAACAGCATGTTTATTTAAATCAGCAAAAATTTGTTGACTTCTTTTTAATCCTTCATCTATAAATAAAACAACAGATATTGTTTCATTACTTAATTCAGGACAAGATTTTAAAGCTTCTTCAATTGCAGCTCTTCGATGTTGCCCGTCATTAATTAACAATCTGCTATCCATAGAAACTTTAAGAGTTCCCATTTCTTTATGAGTATCAATTGGGAAAAATTCATATTCTCCATCAATAGATGCTGTAACAGAAGAAAAGACATAATCATTTTGATTATTAACAATATATGATGTCATTTCTGGAATTCTTGTTTTATTTATAATTCTTTGTGCTCTATATTCAGGAGGAAGTTCATTATCAGTAAATATAAATAATTTAGATAATACTGATAAAGGACACATAATCACAAAAAATTCTCTTTTTGCTTGTATTCCTTTTATTGCTGGAAATGAATAAAAAAAATTATTTTTCATTATAAATCTCCCAATTTAAATTTTATTACGTACGTAGCTTATTATAACAATATGAATTTAAGAAGTAAATGGTAATAAAAGAAAAATAAAATTAAATTTTGAATTATAAGTAAAAATAAAGAAAGCATTTTATAAATAAAACTTAAAAAGATATAGTTGTAATAAAAGGAAATTAATAATACATGTAGAATATTTACAAGTGGACTATATAAATTGGAGGAAAAATATTTGAAATTTTTACCAATACATAATGAATTAGATATAAATTTACTTGAAAATATATTTATAAATATGACCAATAGTTATAAGCTATTTTGGTTTAATAGTATTTTTAAAGAAATAATAAAAGGTAAGAGAATAATAAAATTTAAAGAAGCAGTTATTGGAATGATATGTGATTCATGGTATCCAATATTTGCATATAATCTTAATTTTGGTTCTCAAGATCAACTGCAAAAAATAGTTATAGATATTAATAAAGAGTATGTGAAAAAAGAAAGCATTAACAAAAATGATTTATATGAGATGCTTTTGAAAAATAATACTCCTGCTTTTGAAAAAAAGATTTTATTATTAGCTAGATATGTTCCATATAGATTGCTAACACCTTTTTATGAAGATAAATTAAGAAGGGTAAAAGATTATGATAAAAATTTACTTATTGAAAGTTTAACAGAAAACGATAAAACAGTATTATATAGAATTTCATCAGAAAAAAAAGAAGTATATATAAATGATATATGGTTTGATTATATATATGTAAATCAAAACATTATAAGAGGGTGGTTAAATTACAAAATTGTCGAGTTCCTACAAGGAAGGAATCCTAATGTTCCTGCAATAATAAATAAATTAAATCCACCAATAAAAAGAGACTTAAATTTAGCAAAGAAGTATTGGAATGAAATAATAAGCAATACTGATATAGTTGATATTTATAGCAATTTACAGTTTACAAAAGAAAATAAAAATATATATGGTGGAATAAGCATAGACCATTTTATTCCTTGGACATATATAGGACATGATAAATTATGGAATCTAATACCAACATTTGAAAAAATAAATAGTAGTAAAAATAATAAATTAGCTGATGCAAAAGAATATATGGACAAGTTCTTAGATATTCAATATATAGGAATAAATTATATTAAAGATTTACCTAAAAATGAAAAGTATTTAGATGACTTTTTAGAGATAGATAAAACCTTAAATATAAAAGAAATAAATTCTGTAGTTGGTGCAATTAACGAAAAAGAATTTAAAAAAAGTTTATTAAAAGTAATTAATCCACTATATCAGCTAGCTTATAATCAAGGATTTAGAATATGGCACTATGAAGAAGAATTTATAAAGTTTAAAGAAATTGATGTTAATCCAATAAAGTTAAAATAAAAATATTAATAGTGCAATATAAGTCACTAATATGATTTATTATATAATCATAAAGTATTTAGGAGTGATGATTATATGATAAAAGTAAAACATAATTTTGATTCTAATGAATTTATGTGGCTATGGAGCAAATACGTTGTTGATGGTGATGATACAAAGCATTGTACACAATGTCTTAAGGGAAAGTATAGTAAGAAATTTAGTAAACATAATGAAAACTTTAATAATGATAATATTATTGTATTTGATGAACAAAGTGATTTTAAAGCAATTTATATATGTGGAGTTATAAAAAAAGGATATTCTCAAAAGAAAAATTATCCTCACAATGTTCATGCAGCTATTATTCCTAAAAAGGGAGCTAAAGATACTTGGGAGTTTGAAGGATGGAAGCTTGAAGTTGAAAATGGCGTATTTTCACATATACCTTCAATAGAAGAACTTCCTTTAAAGTATAGAAGTCTTCCAGAGGAATTTATAACATGTAGAATATACAGATGGGCAATAGGATATTTTTATAGTGATAAAGGAGAAGAGAATTATGGAAAATAAGGTTTTTTCAATAGACAGAAAAAAGTATCTGCTAGATTCAATTGGAATTGAAAATTTAAGTTCAATTTATAAAAAAACATGTGAATATCTAATGGAAAAAATAAATGTTCCTAAAGACTGTATAGGAATAGATGTACCTCTTTCAATGTATGGCTTTGATTCAGATGAAAAAATTGATATAGTGGTTTATAAAATAAGTGATGATTATAAGGTCAAGGGGGGAGTAATTTCTCCAATAGTATGTGTAAAATGTATTCCAGAAGGAACTGAAATAACTGAAGAAATGTTTAATCAATATTACTGGGTAAATAATGATATAATAAGTAAATATTTATTCATATCAAATGGTGATAAGGTAGAAGTAAGCAAATTTTGGGTGGAATATGAGGCATATGTATGGATGACAGGAGTTGAGCCTTATGAAGAAATGGATTTTTGTTTTTAAAAATATAAAGGAATTAATATGGGAAAAGTAAACAATGCATTACGTATGCTAGCAATTTTAAGAAGCAGAAAAAAGGTTACAAGAAAAGAATTGGCAGCAGAACTTGAAGTCAATGAAAGAGAAATAACAAGATATAAAGAAGATTTAGAAAGTGCAGGGGTTACAATTAATAATACTACAGGAAAGTATGGAGGGTATGAACTTGTGGGAAATGATTATCTATTAAATTTAGATTTATCATATGATGAATTAAATATATTAGATAGAGTTACAGAAGAATTAAAAGCACAAGGAAGCCATTATTACAGCACCCTAGACAGCATAAACAAAAAAATACGTGTAGCATCAAATAAGAAGTTTGATGATATTATAAATAAAAGTAACTACTATTCTAAGGGAGTAACCTTAAAAATAAATGTTGAAGAAGAAAAAAATAAATGGCTGATAATTAATGATGGAATAATCAATAAAAAGAAAATAGAAATAGAATATACAGATTCTAAAGGAGTGGAAAGCAAAAGAATAGTAAATCCATATGGGCTATTTACATACTATGGAGCAAACTTCTTTGTAGGATTCTGTAATGCAAAAAATGAAATAAGAACATTTAAATTAGTAAGGATAAATAAAGTGAAGCTTATAAAAGATGAAAGCTTTGAAAGAGGAGACTTTAACCTAAAAACCTATTTAGACAATAACATTGGATTATTCAGGGATGGAAGATACAACATTAAACTAAAAATTAAATATCCATATGCTCAAGGCTTTAAAGAATTTAAGTGGCTAGATGATGAAATAATCACAGATTACCAAAAAGAAGGCTATATAATATATGAAGCACTAGTTAATGGAAAAATTCAAACAATAGAATGGATAATTGGTATGGGAAGCAACTGTACAGTACTAGAACCAGAAGAAATAAGAAATGAAGTTATAGATTGTGCACGAAAAATAATAGAAAATAATACATAATACATTGTG
The DNA here is from genome assembly GCA_902785295.1 of uncultured Clostridium sp. Lineage (GTDB taxonomy): Bacteria > Bacillota > Clostridia > Clostridiales > Clostridiaceae > Clostridium. The sequence goes on along the minus strand of CACZYK010000001.1, from coordinate 13,130 downwards.
AAAATTAATATTAGAATTGTAGGTATGATGATGTAAGAAGGAGGTAGTTAAAATAATTATTTATGTTCTTTTAAATTAAGGCTTTAAGGATGTATATTTTGATATTAAAAAGAATAGAGTTTTTAACTTATGTATGAATGTAGTATAATAGTTATAATGATAAATTAACTACTTTTAACCTATGTAATGATTAAGAGTGAAAGGAATTTAATATGATGAAAAACAAATTTGAAAAAGGAGATAATGTTATCATTATAAGCACAAATAAGGTTGGCACAATAAATGATGTACTAATTAGAAATAATAATGTTGCTTATAAAGTAACTATAGACGGCAGACAAACAACATATCAAGAAAAGTTTTTAAAAAAATATTATAATTCAGAAGATGAAATAAAAGAAAGCTGGATTTTTAATGAATTTGCAACAGTAGATGATTTTAAGATATTTCAAACATGGTACAGGCTTAAAAAGCCAATTGAGGGCAATTTATATAGCTATTTAGCTAGTAAAACTATTTTTAATCCATTTCAATTTAAGCCATTAATGAAGTTTATTTCGCCAGGATCAGATGAAAGATTGTTTATTGCTGATGAAGTAGGAGTGGGTAAAACAATAGAAACAGGAATAATTCTAACAGAGTTGCTTGCAAGAGGAAGATTGACAAGAAAAAGTTCAATTTTGATTATATGCCCAAATTCTTTAGGTATAAAATGGAGAGAAGAAATGAAAGATAGGTTTAATTTTTCATTCCATTTTCATACACCAGAGACTCTTCAAGCGTATTTGAAAAATGCCAAGGAAGGAATCATTCCTAATGAATATAAATGGTCCATTGTTAGTCTTCAAACATTAAGGCATAAGAAATATATGGGGATATTAGAGGATTTAAAATCAAATAGAATAAATGACGTATTTAATATGTTGATTATAGATGAAGCACATCATATGAGAAATAATAGTACAATAACAAATGAAATGGGAAATTTATTAAGTTCAATGTCAGAAATGATGATAATGTTATCAGCAACACCATTAAATTTAAAGGATGAGGATTTATATAATCAGATGCATATTTTAAATCCTGGAATATTTGCAGATATGCAAACCTTTCAAGCATTACTTTCCCCGGTAAAATCAATAAACACATGCAGACGTTTACTTGAAAAGAAAGATATTTCATTATATGAAAGAATAGAGGAAAAATTTGAAGAAATGAGGAATGATCCAATAGGCGAAATTATTGTGAGGAATAACTCAATTCAAAATTTGTTATACATTATAAAAAATAAAGAAGAATTAACAGATGAACAAATTGTATATTATAGTAATTTGTTAATATCATTTAGTCCATTTGCACAATCATTTACTAGAACATTAAAAAGAGAGGCTTTTCAAAATAGGGTTATAAGAGAACCTATAAAGATAGCAGTAAATTTATCTGAAAAAGAAATGGAATTTTATAATGAAGTAGTAAAAGTCGTTGAAGAGCTTTACTTGTTAAAAGGTGGAAACGAGAGTGCTTTAGGATTTATTAGTAATACTCCTAGAAGAATGGCATCAAGCTGTATACCTGCAATGAAGGAATATTTAAAATGGTGTATAGACAATAATAAAATGAAAAGGGAATGTGATTATAATGATGAAGATATTTTAGAAGATGATTATGATTTAAAGGAAATAGCCATCCCTGAAGATATAAAAGATAGATTTACATATTTATTAAATAAAGCAAAGGAAATTGAAGAAGAAGATTATAAGTATATTCAGTTTAGTAAAGCTGTAGAAGAGTTAATGAGCAATATACATAATAAACAGATTATTGTATTTTCATTTTTTATAAGAACACTCAAATATTTAAAAAGAAGATTAGAAGAGGAGGGCTATAAAGTTGGTTTAATATGTGGAGAAATGCCACTTGAATCCATTAATAATAAAGTTGGAAGATATGAAGTTATGAAGGACTTTGAGGAAGGAAAATTGAATATTTTATTATCTAGTGATGTTGGAGGAGAAGGTTTAGATTTTCAATTTTGTGAAGCTATGATAAATTATGATTTGCCATATAATCCTATGAAAATTGAGCAGAGAATAGGGCGTATAGATAGATTCGGACAAAAGGCAGATAAAATATTTGTAGCAAGCATGTATATAAAAAATACAGTAGATGAAACTATTTATGATGCATTATATGGCAGAATAAGATTAGTTGAGGATAGTGTAGGACTTGTTGAACCTATTGTTAGTGAAAAAATAACAGAATTACAATCAGATATAATTACAAATTCTTTATCAGAGGAACAATTGAACCAAAGAATAGAAGATATAAATTTAGCTATTCAACAAGCAAAATTGGAATTGGACAAGTTTGAAAACAGCAGAGAAGAGTTATTAGGAGATGAATATTTTAAAAGAACAATAGCTAATATGGATAAAACAGATTTTGTTGGTCCAGAAGATGCAATGTTTTTATCAGAAGCATGTATTAAGGAATGGGAAAATTGCACTTTTCAAAAAGAAGGAGTATTAGCAAAAATAAAACTTTCTAAAGAATTAAAAAATAAATTAGAAAAATATATGAAAAGTCCTGGAGCTGAAGGAAGTTCAAGAGAACTGGGAAAATTAGTAAAAGAAAATGAAGTAAAGGTTATATTTGATGGAAGTCTAGCTATGGAAAATAAGGAAGCACATTTTTTATCTCCAACAGGTTTTTGGATAAAATTTCTTTTAGAGTTATTAGAAGAAAATAAAAAAATTTCAAAGGTTTTTTATGCTGAAACAAAAACTAATTTAATTAATATACCAAGTGGTGAATATATAGTTCCTTTTTATGAATTAAAGACAGAGGGGTTTAGAACTGAGCTAAATTTAGCAGCAGTACCAATTAGCATTTGTGAAAAAGTTCCATATAAATATGATTACATAAAACTTAGCAGGAGAATTAATAAAGTGATTTCAAATTGCACTGATTTTCAAGGCGTAGAAATTCAGTTAGAAGATTATATTGATATTGGCATACAAGCAGTAGAGGAAGCCATTAGTGACAAAATAGTTATGATGAAAAATGAAAATAAATTTAAAGTAGAAGCTAAAAAACGTTCATTGGAAGAGGGCTGTAGAGTTAGGTGTGAGAGATTACAGCAAAAAATTAATACTCATATTGAAAAAAGTGCTGCTCAGGGAATAGAAGCAAATAAAGATTTTTTAAGACTTATTAAATCTCAAATAGAAAATGAGGAACAAAATAATAAAGAAAAAATTAAAAATTTGGAGAAGATATCAGAGCTGTCAGTATCGACATCCTTGATAGCATTAATGTATTTAAAAATTAAAGAGGGTGATTCTATTGAGTAATTTTAGAGATATATCAAAAGAAAGAAAAGAATTAATTGAACAGGTTATTAGTAGTAATAATAAAGAAGAGGCTATTAAGATTTTAGCTGATGTAAGGAGTAATTATGATTGGGCAATACCAGGATATAGAAATTCACTGGGAATTTTAAGTGATACAACTTATGAGAATAGAAAGCATTTTTTATTGGAATTAATACAAAATGCAGATGATGCAAAATTTGATGATGTTATTCCTAAAATGAGCTTCCAGATATTTGATGATAAATTAGTAATAACATATAATGAGGTAGGATTTTCAATAAATGATTTGATTGCTATAACAGATACAGGAAATTCAACTAAAAAATCTAATGATACAAATTCTGCTAGTTTTATTGGTGAAAAGGGTATTGGATTTAAGTCTGTTTTTGCATTAGCTGAAAAAATAGAGATAAGAAGTAATGGATTTAATTTTTGTCTTCATAGTGATAAGTGCATAATTCCAGAATTAATTAAAGATAATGATACAAATGTAAAAGGAACTCAATTGAGTATATATTTTAAAGATGATGAGAGTTTAAGTATAATAGCAGAGGAGATTGAAAAATACTTTACTATGCAGTTTGAAACCTTTTTATTTTTACAAAATATATCCAACTTTACTTTTGAAGATAAAAGAAATGAGGCAAGCAATATTAAAAGTGTTCAAATAAAGCCTTCAAATAGAAAAGGAGATTTACTTTATATTGAAAGTAATTATAAGAAAAAAGAATTTATAAAATATTCAGAGGATATTATTTTCCCTAAAGAGCTATTAAAAGAAAGATGGGACAAATTAACATGGACAGAATCTATTCCAAGAAAAGTTTCAATATTATTTCCTACTAAGAATGTTTGTAGTGAAGGAAAAGTATTTTGTTTTTTGCCAACAAAAGTAACATTACCAATACCAATATTTTTACAAATAGATGCTTATATGAAAGCAGATAGAGAAAAATTACATGATCCTAAAAATAATCAATGGAATAAATATTTATTAAGCAATTTATCAAATGTAATTATTAATGGATATGAAAAATTAAAGAAATCAAATATAGAAAACAATCTGATTGATTATATTCCAACAAAAAGTGAGAATGATCAATTAAAGGATGTTTTTGAAGAGTTAATGGAAAAACTTCTGGAATATGAGTGGATAAAAACCAATGATGATCAGTGGATAAAACCAAATGAAGCGATAATTCCAACTACTTTTATGAGAGGTATTTTGTTAAACAATGTTGAATATAGAAGAGAAATAGAAAAAGTATTAGGTAAAAAATTTGTTAAATTTGATTGGTGCGTTAATGGTAGAAATATTATACTTGATAAATATAAAGTTCAAAAAATGAATGAGGATATTTTTTTAATTTGTTTAAAAAAATGTGGGTTTCCAAAACAAAATCTTTTAGATAATAATAAACTTGTAGAGTTGTATAAAGAAATTCTTAACATGAGTGTCTTTAACAGCGACTTTTATTTTAGATATAGAAGAGAAGAAATGAAGAATTCACTTTTAAAATCGAAAATTTTTCCAATAGAAAATGAAGGTTTTTCAAGCTTGATAGATGAAAATAATACTAAAGTATTTTGGATTTCAACACAAAATAAAAAAGAAACTGGACTTGGAGAACTTAATGATGGAACTTGTAGAATTGTAAATCCTAAATACACATATTTGCCTATGATATATAAAGAAGGTTCAGAGGAAATTAATAAGAAAAATGAGGAGATTAGAAGTAATAATAAAATAGTTAGAAAACTATTATCATCTTTGGAAATAGAAGAGCTAAGAAGTGATAACGTATTATCTCAAGTTCAAATACCTGCTATGCTTAAAAATAAAACTGATAGTAATTCGAATTTTAGGTTGCTTATGATGATATATGATAATTTTAGAGTAAAAAAGAAGTTAGAAGAAGAGTATTTAGAAGATTTAAAGAAAATAGGAGAAGTTTGTTTTGAAAGCTCTTTGGGAACAATTAGCGAATTGAGGTATTTATCCATGCCTAAATTTTTGATAACTAAAGAAGATATCTTTAGTAAATTAAATATACCTGAATTAAAAATTGACATAAAAACAAAAGAAAATATAATTAGTAAAAATGATGGAATAGAAAAGTTTAGAGAATTTCTAAGTTTATGTGATATTTTCAATAAGCCTAAAGCGGAGAAGAAAATATCATTATATAAAAATTCTTATACGTTTATTAGGGAAAATGATGAAGTATTGGAAGAGGATAAAAATAAAATATACACAAATTCAACATTTTCTAGAAAAATAGAGTTAAAAAAATATGAATTAGATGAATATATGAAAAAACTTTTAAATGACCAAACTGCAGATAGAAGAATTCTTGCTGATGAAATTTATGAGTTGTGGTATAGAAATTTTTCTGATTTTAAATATGCATCAAACATATATTCAGAAATTGATAAGATTTCATTTGGCTATGCTATTGTAATCCATTTCCAACATTGCGAGAAATATAGCATTGTGAAATTAAATAATTGGGGAGGCGTTAATAGAAATTTAATTCCATTAATTACCATTAACGGTAGATTAACATTTCCTAATAAGGCAAAAAGCATAAAGATTATAGATAGTAATAAAAGTAATATTGATAAGACCTGTTTATTTATAGATGTTGTATTTGAAGAAACAAATAAACTTAAAGGGTATTCCCCAGCATACTTAGAATCATTGGGTATTAAAGAAGTTAACATTAACGATCTAGTCGAATATTGGGAAAATAATAAAGATAAAGTTATTTATGATGAAATTCTATTAGCAGCTATGGAATTAATTATCAGTGGAGTTTCAAGTGATGGCTTTATGATACTTGATAAAAACAGTGGTAATTTAGTAGAGGTAGAAAAATTTAAATTAGGAAAAGGAAATTACAAATATTTAATTGAAGAGCAGTATGGAGATTTAGGTAAGAGATTTGGAAAGTTATTAAATTTGGAAGAGGAAAGTGATATAAATCAGTATTTTGGTATACTTAAGGAATATGTTAACAACCCAAATGATGTTTTATTAAAAAAAATATATGTGGTATTAAAATCTTGGAGTAGTTGGAAGTTAGAAGATAAACATAAAATTAAGCAGGATTTTGATAATATAACTCAGAACAGAAGTATATTACTACTTTTAAATAATGATAAGCTAGAGATTAATATTGAAAAAAATGAATTATTAGTAATAAAATTAGGTATAAAAGAAATAGAAAGAATTGAAATTGAAAAGGCTGCAAGGGAGTTGGGCTTTTTATTAATAAATAGTAATAAGAATATTATTGTGAGTAATGAAATGGCATTAAATGATTCTGAAAAAAAAGAAATAAAAGATTTGCTTGAATATTATAAAAATGATTTAGAAGAAAAGGATACAGCTATATTTTTAATGGGATTAAAAGCATATGGTGGAGCTGATGAATTATATAATAATATATTGACTGTGGAAAAGTTAGAATCAAAAATAGGGGATATTCATATTCTATTGGATTTGCCATTTATTAATGAAGAAAAGAAAAAAATATATATACCAAGAAATTATTCTATGGTAAATACCTTATCTTATATAATAAATAGTATTGGATTTGATAGACTTAAGAGGGTATATAAATATCTAAATGAATATAAAGAAAAAAAGCTACAAGAAAAGAGAAGAAATAAAAAAGAAGAGGGTAAGAATATAGAAAAAGTCTCAATGAACTCAGATATACCTCGTAAAGAAGCTCCCCAATCTTTTTCAACATCCAATGAAGAAAATTTAATGAATTTAGATATATCACTTAAAGAAGCTCGAAAACAAATAGAGGATAATTTGGTTAGTTTAGGACTTGAAAAAACTAATGATGAAAGTGAGGATGAGTGGAATGTAGGGCTTTATCCAGAGGAAGAAGAAGAACTTAGAAATGAAAAAAAAATAAAATTAATAGATTCTTTTCAAAATAATTTTGAAATTAAGGAGATAGAAAGTAGAAAGAAAGATAAAACTACTAAAGAAAGAAACTATATAGTTTTAGATAAAAATTCTATTGATCCAAAGGAATATTTACTTAGAGAATATGGAGGAAAGTGTCAAGTATGTCATGAAGAGATAAATTTAATTAATGGAAGTAAATATATTGAAGTATATCATATTAGAGAAGAAAAAAAAGATGGCTGGTGGAAAGATAGAGAATATAATATTTTAGGTTTTTGCCCTAATTGTTTTGTAAAAGCTAAATACGGTGGACGAGACTTTAGTACAATAAAAGAGTATGCTTTAAAGGTAGAAAGTGGAGATATATTTCCAGAAGAAGTTAATGACTTTAATGGAGACTATTATGTGATTCCAGTAAAGTTAAATGGAAAAGATGAAAAATTAGTATTGAGCAAAAATCATATTAATAACTTTGCAGCATTTTTTAGCAGAAGTAATGAAGAAAATTAGTTAGTAATGGATACTTTAGTTTGCTAAAATACTTGGTGTTTCCTTTTAGGTGAATAATTGTAATAATAAAATTGTTTATCTAGAAGGGACCTTTTTATAAATTTATGTTTAAAAAAATAAGAAAATTTATAAAAAATTTCAATAATGATATTTTTAACAATGTATACATGTAGTATAATAATTATATGTAAAACAACTTTATTAAATAAAGCTACAATGATGAAAAAAGTAGAATATAAGTATGTGATATTTATATTTTTACTTGGCCTAGAAATAATTGGTACATTAGAGATGTAGTTAAGTAGCAACCTCTATTTTGGTATATTAAAAGAAAAATCAAATTAGTTTGGGGATGATTATATGGGCATAAAACAAATGCAAGGGGTATCAGCACAATTAGAGTATGTAGGACCACATGGAAGAAAAAGAAAGAAAAATTGTGCTTTTTATTCTGAAGAGACATGTAAAAATGCAAAAATAAATAATTACTTATGTAAATGTGTAGGCAGAATGTTTTGCTCTTCTTATACAGAGATAATTAATGATAAGGATAGTAATAGGGAAGAAGAACAAGATGGCAGAACACTTCTAAATAAAAAAATAACACTTTTAAATGTTAAAGAAAATGAAATTATCAAAATAACTATAGTAGAAGATAAAGATGAAGATATATTTAACAATAAATTTTCAATTAAATCACAAATAGGAAAAGCATTAGTCAACTGTAAAAAGGGAAAAAAATTTGAAATAAAACAAGGTAAAGCTATTATAAAGTATAGAATAAAAAAGATAGAATAGTATGAAACAAGCCATATTTTCACTTGTTAGAAACCTTAGGGCCCAGTAAAATTCCAGTGTCAATCTTAAAAGAATACTAAAACCAAGAAATTTAAAAAATCAGCTTTTACGCAAGTTATTTTTATAAACCATTGAATATAAATAATTTACATAAAGAGAGACGTACAAACTATGGCAAAAATAAAAATTATTAGCAATCCATACCAAAAGAAAATTGCTTATCAAAGTTGGAATGATGCAACTCAAGAATGGAAAGATATTAACAGCAAATTATTGAATCAAAAACTTGTTAATAGTTTTTTCCCTTTCAAAATTAACTAAAAGGATGGTCTTAATGAATAAAATAACATTTGAAGCGTTTGAAGGAATAGGAAAAGTAACTCCTAAAGTTTTTTATAAGTATAATTTAAAAGGAAAAGGCAATATTGAAAATGTAAATAAGGCTATAAATAGTGTGAAGTATAATTTATCTTCAAGTAATAGATTTAAACCTATATTAAAAAGAGGAGAACAATTGCTATCTATTGAAAAACTTGAAAATATTCCTCAAAGAGATGATGTTGATATAATATTTGATGGAGAGGAAGAACTTGATGTTTTAGAGAATAAAAAAATTTATGAAGATTTAATTGTATATTATATAAATAATGCAATTAGATGGATTAAAATTGATGGTAATAATAAATATAGAGCAGCTAATAATAGAGATATTATTTGTAATTTTATTTTAGATAGAGATACTAAAGAAAAAATAGTAAAAAGTAAAAAAGGATTTCAGTTAAAAAGGAAGTTTAAGATAAATCCAGTAATTACTGATGATTTAGGTGTTATATTATATGTTAGTTGTGCATCAGAGTTTTCTTATGATAAAAATATATATGAAATGATGAAACTAGGCTTTAATGTTATAGGATTAGAAGTTAAAAATACTTGGGCTAATATTAATAGTTCAGGGACTATTGAGGAAATATCTAATTTAAAAGTAAAAGACCCATGCACATTAGGACAATCATTAATAGATTATTATATTTCAAGAAATCAAGAGTATAGAGTTAAAAATTTTACTGAAGAAGATAAAAATGCTAATGTAATTATAGTTAGAGCTAATAAAAAAATTTTTAATTATATTCCACATGCCCTAGCTCCAATAATAACAAGGGAATATTTATCAAGGGAAGATTTTAGTTTTTCTAAAGAAATTGAGCAACTTGTAAAAATGGATATGGGATATAGATATAAAATATTAAAAAACTTTATTAAAGATATTGGAAAAATAAAAGAATTAAATAATATGTATTTTAATGATGAATATGTAGATGATATAAGTAAATTAGGATATAAATCAGGAAATTTAATAGAGCCTAAATTAATTGGTGCTAATGGTGTTATAAAAAATAAAATGCAAATATTTCAAAATGGATTTTATAAAATGCCACAAGAAAAGGTATGTTTTGGAGTATTATATCCAGAAGAGTATGAGCTAGAATCTAAAAAAGCTATTAGAGCAATATATGATTTTGCAACAGAAGGAAAATATCAAAATACTGATAATAAATTTATAGCTAATAACTTAATGAATATTTTATTTGACCCTAAAAATTGTATTTTTGAAAAATATAAATCTGGAGATATTAGGGAGTATAAAAAGGTAGCTAAAAAAGTTAAAGAATATAATAAGGTAGAGTTTGTTATAGCAATAATACCTGATTTAAATGAGGAGGATGAAGAAAATCCATATAATCCATTTAAAAAAGTTTGGGCAGAAATGAATATACCATCACAAATGATATCAGTAAAAACAGCCAAGCTACTTAAGGAATCTAAAGGAAATACAGGGTTATATTATTTACATAATATTATATTAGGTATATTAGGTAAAATAGGTGGAATTCCATGGGCAGTGGATAATATGCAAGGGAATATAGATTGCTTTATTGGTTTAGATGTGGGGACAAGAGAAAAAGGAATACACCATCCAGCTTGTTCTGTATTATTTGATAAACATGGAGAATTAATAAATTACTATAAACCTGTAATACCTCAAAGTGGTGAAATAATTGAAAATGAAATATTACAAGAAATATTTGATAATGTATTAAACTCATATGAAGAAAAATATGGAGAGCTTCCTAAAAATATAGTTATACATAGAGATGGTTTTTCAAGAGAAACTTTAGAGTGGTATGAAAATTATTTTGGAAGATATAATATAAAGTTTAATATTATAGAAGTTAGAAAAAAGACCCCAATTAAATTAGCAAGTATAAATAATAATATTATAAAAAATCCAGAAAAATCAATATATGTAGTTAATGAAAATAAGGCATATGTAATTACAACAGATATCAAAGAAAATTTAGGCTCACCTAGACCATTAAAAATAGAAAAGACATATGGTGATTTAGATATGATTACAATTCTTAATCAAATATATGCATTATCTCAAATACATGTTGGCTCAACAAAAAGTATGAGATTACCAATAACAACAGGCTACGCAGATAAAATATGCAAAGCAATAGAATTTATACCACAAGGTGTATTAGATAACAAATTATATTTTCTATAATAAAAAAGGAGGAAAATGAATGTTTAAAAATGAAAAAATAGAGTGTGTGCAAAACTGGATGGGTAAAGAGTTATGCTTTGATCCAGACTCATCTCCAAAAGCATGGGAACATTATAAAAAATATTATGTGGAGACAGATTCTAAATGGTGCTTAAGAAAAAACTACAATTTTAATAACTTGTTCTTTTATAAATATGAAAAAGTCAGACCACTAAATGGCTATTATACTAATTTACCATTAAAAAATAAAAATCGTCTTTTTGCTCTAGAAAACAACACCAAAATTGAAAACTATAATGGTATTGATTATTGTAAACCAGCAAATCGACTTGGTGGCGAATGTGACTTTAATTTCAACGAAAATAAAATTAAGTTATTTAAAGAAATTATAGGCGATAATAAATGTGCACTTGAGCAATTAGAAAAATGTAAGGATAATCATCATAGACTTGTAAATTTTTCATTAATACAAGCTATGGGAGATATGCAAGGATTTAAAGGTAGCATTAGATTTGATAGATTTGATACTTTTATTTTTAGATTAGATCAGTATTTTTCTGGTTTATCAACAGAAATTTTAAGTTCATCTTCTGAACCAAACAAACCATTATTGAAAGCATTTCTCAACAATTTTAAAGATATTTATGAATATTGCAAAGCAATATATTTCATAAAGGATAAGGAATTTATTGATGAGATTATTAAACAAGGTAAATTACCTATAAAAAAATGTGAAGATGTAGTTAGATATATGAATTTAGCCCAAAAGTTTTGGAATAAAAAAGAAAGTCACTTTTTAGCAAGCGATAGAGCCAAGCCCTCTCGCTATGACCCTAAGGGTCCAGAAAATTACCAGCGACAAGCATAATATAAGCTATATTTGAAAGAGCATGGCTTTTTGTTTTAAAAAGAATTATTTTCAGAAAATTACAATAAATTCATTTTACATAAAAGAAATAATAATATATAATGGAAGTGAAAAAATAAATAGGAGAATGTAATATGTCTAAAAATAATAATGAAATAAAGCATGAAGATTTAATAATGAAAAAAGCAATGGATGTATTTGCAGAAGAAGGATTAAAGTTTTTTGGAATAAACCAAAAAGTAAAAGACTCAAGTTCAACAGAGATAGTAGTACTTGAAGCATTAAACCTTCATATGGATTATACTTTTCTAATGGAAGATGATACTTATATTCATTTTGAATTTCAAACAACTAATAAAGGAAAGTCAGATTTAAGAAGATTTAGAGTTTATGAAGCAGTTTTAAGTTTACAAAAGGATAAAGATGTAACAACTTATGTGGTTTATAGTGGAAACATTAAAAATGCAAAGGATACTTTAGAAACAGGTATAAACAAATATAAAGTTAAAAGTATATTTATGTCTGATAAAAATGGAGATTTAATAGTTGAAGAACTAGAGAAAAAAGTAAAAAACAAAGAAAACATAACAAAACAAGAACTTGTTGCATTAACATTTACTCCAATAATGGGAGGAAAACTTACAAAAGCAGAAAAAATAATAAAATCAATAAGAATAGTAAAATCATCTGAAAATGAATATAAATATGATATAGAATCAATGTTATATGCATTTGCAGACAAATTTTTAAGTGGAAAAGACTTACAAAAAGTGAAGGAGGAGATAAGCATGACTGAATTAGGACGTATGTTAATAGAAGATGGAATAGAAAAAGGAAGAAAAGAAGGGATAGAAAAAGGGATAGAAAAAGGAAAATCAGAGACATTAATAAAATTACTAATAAAGAAATTTGGTTTTTTATCAGAAGAATATAAAAGTAAAATAAGTAATTTGTCAAAGGATACTATTGATATTATATTGATGGAAATATTTGATATAAAATCAATAAATGAATTAGATAAATATTTTAATAAATAAAAATCCGTCATTGACCCTAAAGATCCAGAAAAGAACCAGTAGCAAG